>JANXRO010000028.1 GCA_025356765.1 Hyphomicrobiales bacterium
CCGAATTGAATTTGCATTCATCTTCGCCACGACCACAAAACGCCACATAGCCCACAGGTGGAAGCGACTTTCCATATTCTGTGGCTTGTGGCGTATTTGCAGCGGGCTTCACAAAATTTCCATTGGTAGCGGCCTGTGCCGATGTTGCCATCAAGCTTATGAGCGTTAAAACAGTTCCTGCTGCTGTTCGAATATTCATGTTCAAGCCCCGAATTCTTTTTTTGTTGTGGGTTGAACATAACCAAGAGAGATTTCGTTCGCGTTCGTTTGTGCGATATAAGTCTATGTAATTGTTAGATAAATTGTATTGAATTTGTTAACCATGGCGTTTGATCAGGTTCGGCCACGGCGGGGGTTGCAGAAACGCATTGCGCCTGTTAGTTACGCGGCAACTATCTGAAATGGCATGCGGTCATGGCGGAATTGGTAGACGCACTACCTTGAGGTGGTAACGGGGAAACTCGTGGAGGTTCGAGTCCTCTTGGCCGCACCATTCCACTTAATTGGAATGAAAAACGCAGCAATGCGTTAACAACGAGGAGCGGTGAACATGAGCGATTATTCACATGTCACCCAATTGCGCGACCCTTGGGGGGCGCTGAATTCTAATTTCATCGAGGATCTGCGCGGGTGCCTCGAGGCCCAAGATGCAAAATCGGCCCGCCTGCAAACGCGCGACCTTCATGCGGCAGATTTGGCCGATGCGTTACAGGCGCTTAACTCGCAAGAGCGCGTGGCGCTGATCAGCCTGCTTGGCAAAAACTTTGACGTTGAAGCCTTGGCCGAACTTGATGAAGGCACCAGAGACAGTTTGATTGAGGCACTGCCTGCCGAAGTTGTGGCCTCTGCCATTAAAAAACTTGATACCGATGATGCGGTTTATTTGCTGGAAGATCTTGACCGCGAAGACCGCGCCGAGATTTTGGCGAAAGTTTCAAAGGAAGATCGTGCTGCCTTAAGCCGGGCGTTGGATTATCCTGAAGATACGGCTGGCCGTTTGATGCAGAACGAGTTTGTGGCTGTGCCAGAATTCTGGACGGTTGGCCAAGTGATTGATCATACGCGGTCTGCCAGAGGGTTGCCCGAAAGCTTTGTTGAAATTTATGTTACCAACGAAAGTTTCAACCTTAAAGGTGCCATGCCGCTGTCTCGGTTGCTGCGTTCAAAGCGTGAGCGCAAAGTTGCAGATTTAATGGACACCGATCAAACCGTGTTCAACGTGAATGATCCACAAGAAGATGTGGCCTATAAGTTTGAACAATACAACTTGGTCTCAGCCGCCGTGACAGACAGCACGGGCAAACTGGTTGGCATGTTGATGGTGGACGACATTCTCGACATTATTCAGGAACGCGCTGAAGACGATATGCTGCGTTTGGGCGGTGTTGCTGCTGACGAAGATATTACAGGCTCGGTTTTAGAAACCACACGGTTGCGGTTTGCATGGTTGTTTATCAATCTGCTTACCGCGGTATTGGCTTCATGGGTAATTTCGTGGTTTGATGCCACCATTCAACAAATGGTGGCCATTGCGGTGTTGATGCCGATTGTTGCTTCGATGGGCGGAAACGCTGGCACCCAAACAATGACTGTTGCAGTGCGCGCCTTGGCCACACGGCAGCTGGGGCCGTTCAACGCCATGAAAGTGGTTTGGCGTGAATGTGCTGTGGGTCTGATCAATGGATTTTTGTTTGCAGTGATTATTGGGCTTTTCACTTGGGCTTGGTTTGGGTTTGGGGCCTTGGGCATTATTATCGGTGCGGCGATGATTATTAATTTGTTGGCCGCAGCCTTGGCCGGAATTCTTCTGCCACTTGTGATGGATCACTTCGAATTTGACCCCGCAGTATCAGCCGCCGTGTTTTTGACCACGGTGACGGATGTGGTTGGGTTTTTCTCATTCTTGGGGCTCGCCAGCCTTTGGCTTAGGAAGGGTTGAATTTGATGCGGCGCATTTTAGCCATTCTGATTTTGATCGTGACTTTTTCTATTTCGGCCCATTCGCGTGACGCAACTTGGGCCAAGCCTGTGGTTTTGGCAGGGGCTGGAAATTTGAACCAAGTAACGCCGAACCTATACCGTTCAGCCCAACCCACGGCGCAAGGTTTTAAAAATCTTGCGGCCAGCCTACACATTCAAACAGATTTAAATTTACGCAACGGTTATGAGGAACTTGATCTGTTGAAAGGCACTGAGATTGCCGGCGAACACGTTCCAATGACAACATTCATCACCCAAGATGGAGTGATCAAAGCCTTGAAAATTATCATCGCGGCCCAAAAGAAAGGCCCGGTCTTGGTGCATTGCCAGCGCGGCGCTGATCGAACCGGAGCAGTTATGGCGATGTATCGCATCGTTATTCAGGGCTGGAGCAAGCAAAAGGCCTTGGACGAAATGGAACATGGCGGCTATGCGTTCAACCCGATTTTGATCAATATTCCTTATTTTATCAATCATGCTGATATTGCGGCCTATCGCACTGCACTTGCCATTTCGCCTTAAGGTCGCTAGAAGCCCTTCAAATCCCGCTTTATATTAGGAGTTATTATGGCACGTGTGACCATTGAAGATTGCATTGACAAGCTTCCAAACCGTTTTGAATTGGTGCTTTTGGCATCGCATCGTGCGCGTAACATTGCGCAGGGCACGCCCATTATGGTTGAACGCGACAATGACAAAGACCCCGTTGTTTCATTGCGCGAAATTGCTTCTTCGCACATCAACACCGATGATTTGCGCGAAGAGTTTATCCACGCCATGCAAAAGCAGGCTGAAGTTGACGATGCCGAAGAAACCGAAGTGCCAATGATCACCCAATCGGGCGATATGAGCATGGTTGATGATTCGGGCGATAACGCGCCAATGGAACAAATGACCGAAGAAGAATTGTTGCGCGGCCTTGAAGGCCTGCCACCGGCTGAAAGCCCAGGCAGCCAACGCAACGGTTATTGATCTTATTTCACAAAGTTTTACGCCGGGCCTAGCGCCCGGCTTTTTTTTGCGTAATCTGCACGTATGATGCGTCAATATGAATTGGTGGAACGGGTTCAGAAATATGACCCGAATGCGGATGAGGATTTGCTCAACCGCGCTTATGTTTATGCGATGAAGGCCCATGGCAACCAAACCCGTGCTTCGGGCGAGGCCTACTTCAATCACCCCTTAGAGGTGGCGGCCATTTTGGTCGACATGAAGTTGGATGCTGCAACCATCGCCGCTGCGTTGTTGCATGACACGGTGGAAGACACCGAGGCCACGCATCTTGAACTGGTGGAAAAGTTTGGGCCAGACATTGCCGCTTTGGTTGACGGTTTAACCAAGATCAAAAAACTGGATATGATGACGAAGGAAGCCACGCAGGCCGAAAACCTGCGCAAGCTTTTGTTGGCCATGTCTCGTGATATTCGTGTGTTGTTGGTGAAGTTGGCTGATCGCTTACACAACATGCGAACCCTTTCACATGTTAAGCCAGAAAAGCGTTTGCGTGTTGCCCAAGAAACCATGGAAATTTATGCGCCGCTGGCCGGGCGCATGGGCATGCAGGTTGTGCGCGATGAAATGGAAGATATTGCTTTTGCCATTTTGAACCCCACGGCGAATAAAATGATCCGCGAACGGTTGGAACGCCTGCACCAGGAAAGTGGCGACCTTTTGCAAGGCATTGAATTGGCTTTAAGCAAATCACTGGCGGAAAACCAGATTGTGGCAGAAGTGAAGGGCCGCGAAAAACGCGCCTATTCAATTTTCCGCAAAATGGAACGCAAGCATTTGGCGCTTGATCAATTGTCTGACATTTTTGGCTTTCGCGTTTTGGTGAATAATGTTGATGAATGTTATCGCGCCTTGGGCGTGGTTCATCAAAAGTGGCTGGCTGTGCCCGGCAAATTCAAAGACTATATTTCAAACAGCAAACAAAATGACTATCGTTCGCTGCACACCATCGTCATTGGTCCGCATTCGCAGCGGGTTGAAATGCAAATTCGTACATTTGAAATGCATGATATTGCTGAACGTGGTGTTGCCGCCCATGCGCTTTATAAAGATATCAGCGAAGCCAAACAGGCTGAGGCAGGGGTTCGCATTCCGGCAACCGAGTCCAACGCTTATCGGTGGCTGCGGCATTTGATGGATGTGCTGCAAGAAGGCGACAGCCCCAAAGAGTTTTTGGAACATACACGCCTTGAGCTGTTCCATGACCAAGTGTTTTGTTTCACGCCCAAAGGCCAGCTTATTGCGCTGCCAGTGGGTGCCACACCGATTGATTTTGCCTATGCTGTTCACACCTCGATTGGCGATAGTTGTGTGGGCTGCAAAATCAATGGCCGCCACGCCACGCTGGTTGCCAAGCTGCAAAATGGCGATGAAGTTGTGATTATTCGGTCTGACGCGCAAACTCCACCGCCCGCATGGGAGGCAATTGCTGTCACCGGCAAAGCCAAAGCCGCCATACGGCGCGCAACGCGGGCAGATATTCGAAAGCAATATACGGGCCTTGGCCGCGAGATGGTTGAAAAGCTTCTGGCGCGGCAGGGCAAAGAATTTTCTGAAAAAGAAATGGCAATTGCCTTGCCCCGTGTAGGGCACCGTAACAGTGACGATGCGTTTGCCGCTGTCGGGCGGGGAGATTTGGTTCCCGCTGATCTGTTAAAAGCCATGGGATTGGTCGTTGATGAAAAGGACGCCAAAGCCAGCAAACGCAAATCGTCAAAAGTTCGTGATTTGCAAGAAGGCCAGTTTTCGTTGCCGGTTCGCGGTGCTGCTTCCAATATGGCCTTGAAAATTTATCCGCTTACAGGTGCGGTTCCGGGCGAGCGGATTGTGGGCATTATTACGCCGGGTGAGGGGATTACGATTTACCCGATTTTTGCCGAAGCATTGGAACAGTTTGATCAAGAGCCGGAACGCTGGGTGGATTTGGCTTGGGGTGTTGCTGAGGAGGGCATGCGTTTTCCCGCGCGGTTGAGCATAACACTGATGAATGAAGTGGGAGCTTTGGGCCAGGTTGCGCAGACCATTGGCGAATATGGCGGCAACATCGACGAGCTTACGATGCAGGCGCGCCATGGCGTTCGCGACTTTTTTGAGCTTCGCATTTTGCTTGAGGTTTTTGACATCAGGCATTTGAACGAAATTATGAATGGGCTAAGAGCAAAACCCTTGGTGAATGAAATTAACAGAGTGGCAGGATGATGCTTTCGCAGATTGAAGTTTTAGATGAGTTTCGTGCAGCGGGCGCTTTGTTGGAGGGGCATTTCATTTTGTCATCTGGCCTTCACTCGCCGCGTTATTTGCAATGCGCACGGGTGTTGATGGACGCAGCACGCGCTGATCGGTTATGCAAATCATTGGCCGAACAGGTGCGCGGCGGCAAACATGGCAAAATTGATTTGGTGGCATCCCCCGCCATGGGCGGCGTTGTCGTGGGCTATGAAATGGGCCGCCAACTTGGTGTGCCCGCGATTTTCTTTGAACGTGTGGATGGCAAATTGGTTTTGCGCCGAGGCTTTAATATTGAAAAGGGTTCACGTGTTTTGATGGTGGAAGATATTGTCACCACGGGCTTGTCCTCACGCGAATGTATTGATGGCATTACGGCGGAAGGCGGTGTGTGTATTGCTGCTGCTTGCCTTATCAATCGATCGGGTGGCAAGGCTGATGTGGGTGTTCCACTCTATGCGCTGACGTCTTTGGATGTGCCCACATATCCGGCAGACCAACTGCCGCCAGAATTGGCGAACGTGCCTGCCATGAAGCCCGGAAGCAGGGGCCTGAATAAATGATCTTGGGGATCGGCAATGACATTGTTGATATCAGACGGGTTGAGAAAACACTCGAACGCTTCGGCGCAAGGTTTACTGATCGTATTTTTACGGAAACTGAAAAGCGCAAATCTGACAGGCGGGTTTTGCGCGCGGCTTCCTATGCCAAGCGCTTTGCAGCAAAAGAGGCATGTTCCAAGGCTTTGGGCACAGGGTTTCGGCGCGGTGTATTTTGGAAAGATATGGGCGTTGTAAACGAACCATCGGGCAGGCCAACAATGGTTTTAACCGGCGGGGCCAAGGCACAGCTTGATCGGTTAACGCCCCAAGGCATGACGGCCAAAGTGTTTTTAACGATCACAGATGACATGCCTTATGCCCAAGCCGTGGTGATTATCGAGGCCTTGCCCGCAGTGTGACATGTGCGCCACAGTGGTCTGCCATGAATTGGGCGTGATTGCATCACAAAGCGATTGAACTATATAGAGTTTTCGTAAGCGGGCGTGTCCGCTTGACAAGGTTGTTTGATGAGCAAAGATTCATACATGTTTGGAGATAAATCACTCGGCGCAGAAATGTGGGAAACCGCAAAAGTTATTGTGCAGGCCTTGGCCATTGCATTTTTTGTGCGTCTGTTTTTGTTCCAACCTTTTAACATTCCATCAGCATCCATGTATCCCACTTTGAAGATTGGCGATTATCTATTTGTTTCAAAGCTTTCTTATGGATATGGCAAGTATTCGTTTAACTTCCAACTGGGTGGTTTTTCGGGCCCTCCGATTATCAAATGCTGCAACTTTGTGGATTTTCCGGGCCGCAAAATTTTGCCAGATTTGCCTAAGCGTGGCGATGTGGCGGTGTTCAAATATCCACAAGATTTGACGATTGACTACATTAAGCGCGTGATTGGTCTTCCCGGTGATCACATCCAAATGAAAAATGGCGTGTTGTTCATCAATAACCAGGAAGTAAAAAAAGAGCGGATTGAAGACTATGTCGACCCCGATGGCGAAAGTGGCCGTGGGCCGGTTGTGGCGCAGTTTCGTGAAACTTTGCCCAATGGCGTGGTTTATAATGTTTTGGATTTTGGCCAAACAGACGAAGACAACACTGAGGAATATGTGGTTCCGGCCGATCACTATTTCATGATGGGCGATAACCGCGACAACAGCCAAGATTCGCGCTTTCTTGATAAGGTTGGTTATGTGCCCATCGAAAACTTTGTGGGCCGCGCAGATATCATTTTCTTCTCGTTCAAACCGAGTGCTTCGCTTTTCCAACCTTGGAATTGGCCATTTGAAATTCGCTATTCGCGCTTTTTCAACTGGGTACGCTGAGTTTGCAACAGACTGCAGCATTGGCGAAACTTGAAGATCTGATTGGTTATAATTTCAAAGATGCAAGTTTGGTGGCGATGGCCTTCACGCATGGCAGCCACAAAAACAAGCTGGTTGATTATCAACGGCTCGAATTTTTAGGCGATCGTGTTTTAAGTCTGGTGATCGCGCAAGAGCTCTACCAACGCCACTCCGATGAACGCGAGGGAAAGCTTGCTGCAAGGTTAAGCCTTTTGGTGCGGGCAGAAGCCTGCGCCGCGGTTGCGCAAACCTTGGGGCTTCAGGAGTTTGTTCTTCTGGGGGCAGTAGAAAAACGCAAAGACGTTCACAAGGCCGCATC
>JANXRO010000074.1 GCA_025356765.1 Hyphomicrobiales bacterium
TTGCCCGTAAGTTCAAAAACAAAGCTATCCGTGGAGGCATCGATGACACGCGCCCGAAAAGCATCGGCCAAGCGCAAGGCCTCAACGCGTTTATCGCCCTGCCCCGAAACTTTCACCATGGCCAGTTCTCGCGCCAGAAAATTCCCTTCAACCGTAAGATCAGCAACCGAATGAACCGGAACCATTCTTTCAAGCTGTGCCTTGATTTGGGTGATCACGTTTGCTGTTCCCGTGGTTACAATGGTAAAGCGCGATACATGCTTTTCATGTTCGGTTTCTGAGACTGTAAGGCTGTCGATGTTATAGCCCCGCCCTGCAAACAAACCGATGATGCGCGCCAACACACCCGGTTGGTTTTCAGCAATCACCCCAAGCGTGTGGGTTTCAATTGCCAGCTTTTTATCGTCGATGAAATAGGCAGAGCCGGAGCCGGATTGATGTTGTGTCATGTCTTGAGTTCCTTAAACCAACTGCTTGCCTTTGGCATCAATTGCGCTGCCCACTTCTTCGTCAGATATATCTTGGCCCAGCAACATTTCGTTATGCGCCTTGCCAGATGGAATCATGGGGAAGCAATTGGCCAAATTGGCCACACGGCAATCAAACAAAACCGGGTGTGGGCTATCAATCATTTGCATAATAGCAGCGTCCAAATCGCCTGGTTTTTCGCAACGAATGCCAACGCCACCATAAGCCTCTGCCAACTTCACAAAATCTGGCAAGGCTTCGGAATAGCTTTCACTTAAGCGATTGCCATGCAGCAGCTGCTGCCATTGGCGCACCATGCCCATATATTGATTGTTCAAAATGAAAATCTTGATTGGCAACTTATATTGTATGGCGGTCGAAAATTCCTGCATCGTCATTTGAACAGAGGCATCACCGGCAATATCAATGACCAATGATTTCGGATGCGCTGCTTGCACACCAACTGCGGCCGGCAAGCCATAGCCCATGGTGCCAAGGCCACCTGATGTCATCCACCGGTTCGGTTCTTCAAAGCGATAAAATTGTGCCGCCCACATTTGATGTTGGCCAACTTCGGTGGTGATATAGGTGTCACGATCTTTGGTCAGCGCATAAAGCCGCTCGATAGCATATTGCGGCATGATCACGTCTTTATTGGCGCGATATTTAAGCGAGTCCATCGCCTGCCAGCTTTCGATCTTGCGATGCCATGCACCCAGAGCCGCATGATCGAGCTTCACATTGCGTTGCTTCCACAAAGCAATCATCGCCGATAAAGCTTCGGCTACATCTGCAACAACAGGAATAGCAACATGCACCGTTTTGTTGATTGACGAAGGGTCAATATCAATATGAATCTTCTTACTGTTCGGCGCAAACGCGTCCAAGCGGCCAGTGATGCGGTCGTCAAAACGCGCACCAACGTTAATCATCACATCACAATCATGCATGGCCATGTTGGCTTCATAAGTGCCGTGCATGCCCAACATGCCAAGCCATTCTTTGCCGGATGCTGGATAAGCACCAAGGCCCATCAACGTCGATGTAATTGGAATGCCAGAAAGCGCCACAAATTCACGCAACAGCTTTGAAGCTTCAGGGCCAGAATTGATAACGCCACCACCTGTATAAAACAGTGGGCGCTTGGCTGTGGCGATCAAATCAATAGCAGCTGAAATGGCTTTATCATCCGGCTTGCGCTTGGGCTGATAAGACTTAACCATAATGCCTTCAGGCCCAGCATATGTGCCTTTGGCAAATTGCACATCCTTCGGAATATCAACAACCACAGGGCCCGGCCTGCCCGACATAGCCACATAAAAAGCCTCGTGTATAATGCGAGCTAAATCATTCACATCTTTCACCAGCCAATTCATCTTGGTGCAAGGCCGTGTAATACCAACCGTATCACATTCTTGGAATGCGTCACTGCCAATCAAATGGGTGGGCACTTGGCCTGTGATCAAAACCATGGGGATTGAATCGGCCAGCGCGTCCATAAGCCCTGTCACGCAATTGGTGGCACCGGGGCCAGATGTAGCCAGCGCCACACCGCATTTGCCAGTGGAACGCGCATACCCTTCGGCCATGTGGGTGGCACCCTGCTCATGGCGCACCAGAATGTGCTTTACTTTGTCTTGCTGAAAAAACTCGTCATAAATTGGCAACACCGCGCCACCGGGATAGCCAAACACGTGCGCAACGCCTTGATCGGCCAAAGCCTTCAAAACAATTTCTGCACCTGACATTAATTCTGCACCAGCCATCATATTTTTCCTTTTCCGCTTCCTATCGCCATTTCGAATAATAAAAAAGGCCCCTGAGAGGAGCCTATTTGCCGCGCAACACCAAAAGTCCCGGTGGGTTAACCCACCGCGGTGATGCGCGATCCGACGACGACAAGAATATTTTTCATGCGGAGATAACTAAGGTTGCTGCAGAAATTGTCAAGGGGATGAATGCAAAACAGCGAAATTGTTTGATATTACCGCACTTCAATCCAATCACGCATCTGCCCGCGCGCCCAGGTCAATTGCCGTTTTATATATTGTCTTGTCGCTGTCTGAGCCAAAATGCGGGCTTGTTCTAATGTGATCTCGCCGCGCAAATAGGCTCGAAGTTCGGGAACGCCAATGGCTTTCATTAGCGGTTGGTTGGCATGAAGGGGCGGCAATGCGCGCACTTCATCCAAAGCGCCTTGCTCAATCATCTGATCAAACCTTATATCAGCGCGGCGATAAAGCTCATCGCGGGGTGGGTTCTTGCGAAGCTTCACCACATTAAATCTTTGAAATGGTCCTTCTGCCTTGGCTTTCGCCTGCCATTCGGGCAATGGAACACCTGTACTTTCAATAACTTCCAGCGCCCGAACCAGCCTTTGCCGATCAGCCGGATTGAGTTTCGCAGCTGATTGTGAATCTCTGATCATCAATTCAGCATGAAGATCGCCCTCAAAACTGCGCCACTTCTCACGCACTTCAGTTGAAATCTCTGGAACGGTCGATAAACCATTGATCAGAGACATAAAATACAGTCCCGTTCCACCGCAAATAATCGGCAAACGCCCCGCAGCCACCGCCTGTTCAATTTCTGCCACACACTCGCGCTGCCACTGCGCCACCGAATAATCAACTGCCCCTGCCACATGCCCATAAAGCCTGTGCGGAACTTGTGCTTCTTCCGCCTCGCTCGGCCTCGCAGTTAAAATCCGCAGCTCACGGTATACCTGCATGGAATCGGCATTGATAATCACGCCATTTTTCTCGCGGGCCAATTCAATTGCCAAAGCAGACTTGCCGCTGGCTGTCGGGCCTGCAATAAGCACCACTGAATTTTCAGGCAAATCAAACATGAATTCCATCACCGTTCTCATAGCAGCGCCGAGGTCTGGCGCAATCACCCATGAACTGGCCGCCAATCTGGGCCAGCCCCGCTGGCTGGCCGAAGGTGAGGCTGTTGAGTTTGCAGACGCTGATTATGAAATTGCTCGCAAACTTTGTTATGGGCTTCCGATTGATGTGAATTCTGTTCCCACCCAAAACCGCAAAAAACGCATTTTGTTGGCCGATATGGATTCCACCATGATCCATCAAGAATGTATCGATGAATTGGGCGTGGTTGCAGGTGTGGGCGACCAGATCAAACACATCACCGCCCGCGCCATGAAGGGCGAAATTGATTTTGAAGGCGC
>JANXRO010000078.1 GCA_025356765.1 Hyphomicrobiales bacterium
GTTTTGAAGTCATTCAAATCGCGCATCTGAGATGTTTCGCTCATCAACAAATGATAGCGGATAAGCCACGCCACCAAATCAGTTTCATCTGCTGATAAGCCCAAACGCGGACAAAGTTCATGCGCAATGGCTTCGCCTGCAATGGAATGATCTTCGGGTCTACCTTTGGCAATATCATGCAGCAAGGTGGCCACAAACAAGGCGCGGCGTGACGACAAAGTTTTGAAGATTTCAGCAGACAAGGGATGATCTTTTGCCAACAGACCATTTTCGATATTGGTTAAAACCCCAACAGCGCGGATCAAATGTTCATCAACCGTATAATGGTGATACATATTAAATTGCATCATCGCCACGATCTTACCAAATTCTGGAATGAAGCGGCCAAGCACGCCCGCCTCGTTCATGGCCCTTAATAAAGATTCAGGCGTTGCGGTTTTGCACAAAATATCCATGAAGATTTGATTGGCTTCACCGTTGTTGCGCAAACGATCATCAATCAGGCGGAATGATTTTCGCATCAACTTCAAAGCATCAGGGTGAATTTCGATCAGGCCTTCGCCTGAAAGTTTGAAAATGCGCAAAATGTTAACGGGGTCATTTTCAAAAACAAAATCATCAACCACGCTGAGGCGGCCATTTTCAATTTTAAAGCTTTTAGCCAAATCTATTTTGGCACCGCGCTTAGGCAAGAACTTTGCTATCAATCGCGAAATGGAAGGCGCATCCTTAAAATGTTTCTGTTCCAAGCTGGCGCAGAAAATGCGGGTAAGATCTCCTACATCCTTGGCGATCAAAAAATAATGGCGCATGAACCGCTCGACAGCTTTCAAGCCGCCGTGGGATTTATATTTCAAACGTTGGGCCAATTCGCTTTGGCGATCAAAGCTCAATCGATCTTCGCCGCGTTTGGCCACAAAATGCAAATGGCAACGCACTGCCCATAAGAAATCTTCACATTTTAAAAAGCGCGCCAGTTCAGCTTTTGAGAATGCGCCCTTCTCGGCCAATTCCTCTGGAGAGTTTGCGGCAAAGATAAATTTGGCAATCCAAAACAATGTGTGCAAATCCCGAAGGCCGCCCTTGCCGTCTTTCAAATCAGGTTCCACCGCATAACGGCTTTCGCCTGATTTTGAATGACGCGCGTCACGTTCAGCCAATTTTTCTGTTACGAATTTTTTGGCGCCTGTGGCTACAATTTCAGCTTTGAAGCGCTGGGTTAATTGGTCAAACAGATATTGCGAGCCGCAGATATAACGCGCCTCTAAGATTGACGTTAGAATGGTGTTGTCGGTTTTGGCCAGCTTTAAACATTCATCGATTGTTCTGGTGGCATAGCCCACTTTTTGACGCGCATCCCACAAGGCATAAAGCAAAAACTCCACAACCTCATTCACATGAGGCGAAGTTTGCGATGGCAATAAAAACAGAAGATCAATATCAGAACCCGGTGCCAAGGTGCCTCGGCCATAGCCGCCCACAGCAACCAAGCCCAAACCAATATCTTTGCCGCCGCCCAAGCGGATTTGAGCAAAGGCGAATAGAGTTTTGATGATATGGTCTTGGGTTCTTGATAAGTGTTCCGCACAGGCTGTGCCGTGGCCATCAAGCAAAAGTTGCGCTTCGGCATGGCCGCGCGATTCGTTCAAACACTCTTTGATCAAGTTTGACGCTTGATTGCGCAAGGCAAGAACATCGGGTGCGGCAAGAGCTGATAAAGCGGTTTCAAATTTCTGTTCAGGCGACATTAGTTTTCATCTTTGGTCATTTGTTTTATTTCGTAAAGCCAACTCAGCGCTTCACGCGGCGATAGTTCATCCGGCGCTATGGTTTTTAACACTCGGCGCAACTTGTCTTCTTTGGGTGTTTCTAGCTGGGGCATAGCAGCAAAGAGCGGAAGTTCAGCAGCCAAATTTTGCGCGCGCGATTGGCCTTTGCCAGCCTCTAGCCGTTTTAAAACTTCGCCCGCACGCTGAATGACAGAACTGGGAAGACCTGCCAATTTGGCGGCCTGAATGCCATAACTTCTTTCGGCAAAGCCCGGCACCACTTCGTGCAGAAATACAATATCGCCTTTCCATTCTTTCACTTTCATTGTGGCACAATGCAGGTGCTTTAAGGTTGAACTGAGCTGAGTGAGTTCATGGTAGTGCGTGGCAAATAATGCGCGACATTGATTGATATCATGCAAATGTTCCAGCGTGGCCCAGGCAATGGAAAGCCCGTCATAGGTTGCGGTTCCGCGACCAATCTCATCGAGGATGACAAATGATCGTTGCGTTGCTTGGTTTAAAATGGCTGCTGTTTCGATCATTTCAACCATGAAAGTAGAGCGACCGCTGGCCAAATCATCAGCAGCACCCACGCGGCTGTATAACCTGTCGAGAACGCCAATATGGGCCGATGCGGCGGGCACAAAACTTCCCATTTGGGCGATGATGGCAATTAAAGCATTTTGCCTGAGATAAGTTGATTTGCCCGCCATGTTGGGGCCGGTGAGCAACCACAAGCGTTTATGTTCAGCGCTTAGATCGCTGTCATTGGCGGCAAAGCTGCGGTCGCCCTGGCGTTTCAGTGCTTCTTCCACAACTGGGTGCCGGCCTTGCCTGATGTCAAAATTCAAACTGTCGTCAATCACCGGCTTTACATAACGCCGTGTGGTGGCCACATGGGCCAGCGATGAAAATACATCCAGCGCGCTGACACTTTGGGCCATTTGCGAAAGGCTTTGGCGGCTCTCAACCACCTCTTGAGCAAGCTGGCGAAAAAATTCCAATTCCAGCGCCAAAACTTGTGCGCCAGCTTTGGCGATTTTCTGTTCAAGCTCTGATAGAGCAGTTGTTACAAAGCGTACTGATGACGCAATCGTCTGGCGATGAATGAATTGAGCAGCATCAGCACAAAGTTTCAAAACCTCGGCCTGTTGGGCTGTTACTTCAATGAAATAGCCCAGCATGTTGTTGTGTTTTATTTTGAGTGTTTTAACGCCTGTGCTTGCCGCATAGTCTTGTTGCAGATTGGCGATGACTTGTTTTGTATCATCGCGCAATTTGCGATTTTCATCAAGCTCGGGCGAATAACCTTCGGCGATGAAACCGCCATCACGAGCAAGATGCGGCAGCTCAGAACTTAAAGCGCGAGAAATATGCTGGCCAAGTTCAATGGGGCTTGCATGAATGAAATCCAAGAGTGTTGCCAACTGTTGGGGCAGCGCAATCAATTCACCTTGCTTGCGCAACTGGCCCAAAAGTTCTTGTGTGGCAAAAATGGCAGTGCTGATGGCGCTCAAATCCCTTGGGCCGCCGCGGCCTGATGTGATACGCGCCAAGGCCCGTTCAATATCGGGCATGTGTTTCAGCGTGCTGCGCAAATTATCGGTTTTGGGCCTGTCGCCATAAAAATATGAAACAACATCAAGCCTGGCACGAATGGCTTCAGCTTGACCCAACGGGCGTGATACAAAATCTGCAAATAATCTAGCACCCGCAGCAGTGATGGTTTCATCCAGGCAGGCCAGCAAACTTCCTTTGCGTTCGCCGTTTTGGGCTTTCACCAGTTCCAAATTGCTGCGCGTGGCCGCATCAATCAACAAACCTTCTGAATGACTTTCAAGTTTTGGGTTTCGCAAATGGGGCATGTGACCCACTTGGGTGATTTTAATATAATCCAACAACGCGCCCAAGGCCGCGATATCAAGTTTTTTGAAGTTTCCGAACACTTCTAACGCATGAACTTTGAAATGTTCTTTCAACAAATGACTTGCCGAGTGGCTGTCAAACCTGCTGGCAGACAACAGCGTAACTGCGGCACTCGACAGATTGGTGATTTCAATGAGGTATGGGTTTTGAGAAAGATTTTCATTCAGCAAAATTTCTGCTGGCGCTAAGCGGGCCAGATCGGCGGCCAATCTTGTCTCATCGCTGGCCATCACCACAAGTTCACCCGTGGAAATTTCGGCATAGGCCAAAGCCAGTTCGCCCGTGGCTAAAACGCCCGTGATGCAGGCAAGATAATTATTCTGGCCAGAGCTGAGCAAGGCATCTTCGGTCAGCGTGCCCGGTGTGATCAGCCTTACAACATCGCGCGCCACCACTGATTTGGAGCCACGCTTTTTTGCCTCTGCCGGATCTTCGGTTTGTTCAACGATTGCGACACGGTGGCCATGACGGATCAACTTTTGTAAATAATGATCAAGTGCATGAACGGGAACGCCGCACATGGGAATATCTGCGCCCAAGTGTTTTCCGCGTTTGGTTAATGCAATGCCCAAGGTGGCGGAAGCTTTTTCGGCATCTTCAAAAAAAAGCTCATAAAAGTCGCCCATGCGATAGAGCAACAGGGCATCTTGCTGATGCTGTTTGATGCTGAGATATTGCGCCATCATCGGCGTGGGCAGATAATCGCGTTCTGGCTGAGCGGGCACTTCTAACATGGCCCACCCATAACAAAGCTTCAGACTTTGGCCAAATACGATTTACATGGGGTTGCCAAAGCGGGCAAAATAACGCGGGTTGATGGCTGCCACAGGCAGAATGACCAAAACATCGGTTGTGTTGAATTCATGGTCAACCACGGCACCTTGCCCAAAATAACAACCCAGCCGCAAATAGCCTTTGATCAACGGCGGCAAATTGGCCACAGCGCGTTTTGCGTCATAGGTTTCTTTTGGTGCCAAATGCATCTCATGGTAGCGGCTTGGTTGAGCTTTCACGTTCCAATCATCAGGTGTGGGCACATGCTGGGCCAGAAAGCTTAAAGCCTCGGCATGGGCCGCAGGGTCTGTGCCTTCAAAACTGGCACAGCCTAGCATGACGTCAATGCGGTGACGCCGGACAAAATCCCAGATGCCTTGCCATAAAAGCTCTATTACGGCTGAACCGCGGGCCCGTTTTAAAATGCAGGATCTGCCCAATTCTAAAAAGCGCAGATCTGATTTGCGGGCCAACAAGGGCTCTAAATCATATTCAGCTTGGCTGTAAAAACCACCTACACTTTTAGCGCTGGCCTCGGTGATCAGCCGATAGGTGCCCACCAAATTGCCATCGGCCAAGGCGAAATCTGAGGCTTCCAGCCCAAATGGTTCAACCACCAAAATATGCTCTGCGACAGCATCAAAATGATCTTCATCAATGCCTTGGAAGCTTGTGGTTTTGGCACCGCATTCTTGGTGAAACACATGATAGCGTAGGCGCTGGGCCACGCGGATTTCTTCTGGCGTTTGGGCAAGCCTGATTTTCATTTCATGGCGCTTAAACGCATGACGTTCGTGCTGCAAGCCTATCTCCTCTGGTTAGGGGAGAACTAGCCGCCGGGCATGACGATTCTGTAACAGAGAATTATGCGGCTTTAGCGACTTTGTTATTTTTGACGAGCCTAACTATTTTTTCTTGCAGATCGAGTTTGTCAAAAGGTTTGGACAAATGATCATTCATGCCTGCTGCCAAACAGGCTTGCACATCTTCATTATGGGCGTTCGCGGTTAATGCCAAAAGCGGCAGATGCTTCAACTTCGGATCAAGACGAATGGCACGGGCCGTTTCAATGCCGTTGAGTTTGGGCATTTCCATATCCAACAACACCACATCAAAAGATTGGTCGTTTTGTAACGTTTGCAGCGCTTGGGCACCATCGCCCACCGTGATGACACTGTGACCCAACTTTTGCAGAATTGTGCGGGCCAGAAGTGCGTTGATGGCATTGTCTTCAGCCAAAAGAATACGCAAGGCCGACTTGGCCTGCGGAGACTTTGCACAGTTTGATTTTTTGGATTTGCGCAAAAGCTGGCTGGTTTGTTTCAACGCCTTTACATCAAAGGCCACAAGCTGATTGAGCAACGTTGACTTGCGCAGAGGGTTTAACAAATAGCCAGCAAATGGTGCTGACAAAAACGCCATGTTATTTTTGCGCTGTTCTGCTTTCATCATCACCCAGACAACGGCAGTTGGAAAAACCTGGTGTTGGTACTTTGCCCAGCTTGCAAGCGTTGCAGAAAAGGTCGTATCACAAATGAATTGCCGGGTTGGCTTTGGCGCGCGCAGCAAAGTGAATAAAGTTTTTCTATTTTCGACAATGATGGTTTTGGCGCCAAAATCAATGAGTGTTTTTTGCAAGTGATCACGGGCAAAGCCATCACTCATGGCCAATACATAATGCCGATTGGCCAAGGGCTGTTCAGGCAATTTGGTTGTATCTATCTGCGTGATGGGGAAAGTTACAACAAAGGCCGTACCAATGTTAGGCTTGCTTTCAACGATGATGGTGCCTTGCATGGCTTGGATCAGCTTGCGGCTGATGGAAAGGCCAAGGCCTGTTCCACCGAAACGCTTTGCAGTTTGTTCATTGGCCTGAACAAAGGGTGCAAAAATTCTTGTGGATTCTTCTGGCGACATGCCAATGCCTGAATCTCGAACAACGATTTGCAACGTGTTGGCCGCTGTCATCTGGACTTCAACTGCAACGCCACCTTTTTGCGTAAACTTGATGGCGTTGCCAACGAGATTGAACAAAACCTGCCTTAAATGCATGTCGTCTAAAGCGACACTGTGGGGAACGCTCTTTGACACATAAGCCGACACGTCAATGCCCTTAGCGTGGGCCCTGGTTGCCAAAAGTTCTGTGACGCTTTCCACCAGTGTGACGAGTTCGGTGTGTGTTTGTTTGGTTTGGGATTGCGATTTGGCGGTGTCGAGAATTTCATCAATGATGGAGAGCAAAATGCGGCCGGATAAATGGGCCGTATCGGCATAGTTTTTTTGTTCAAGCGACAGCGTTGTTTCTGACAACAGCCCCAACATGCCGATGACGCCATTCAATGGCGTTCTAATTTCATGGCTCATGGTGGCGAGGAGGCGCGATTTTTCGCGAGCGGCAGCCTCGGCTTGGGCGCGGGCTGTTTCTGATGCGGCCATGGCTGTAAAAATGCGATGAAGCCTTTGCTCATGTTGGCGTTGCAGAATTGCAAACATGCATGTGAGCAAGCTTGAAGTTCCGACCACGAGGATGATGCTGGAGAGGATATAATTATGGTGCTGGGCCATAGCGCCCGCAGCAACCACCACTAAAAATGCCGTTGCCACGGTGACCACCAAAACCACAATTGAAAGCTTGGCCCAGAAAGCCAGTTCAACTTTCTTCTGAGCGGTTTGCTTTTTCTGATGATGATCAAGGTTACGCGACATGGGTTTCTCCAGCGCCTATTGTGACTCAGAATGCTTGTGAAATGTCTAAACTGCTTCAAACGCAGTAAATGCAGTATGAACAGATTTTAGAGCGATCTTTCATGCCGCGTTACGCAAGGATACGGGCTTCTGGCGATAACTTAACGCTTCAGCCAGATGCAGACGCAGAATGTTTTCTGAGTTTGCTAAATCTGCAATGGTGCGGGCCACACGCAAGACCCGGTGATAGCCACGCGCAGATAGGTTCATCGCTTCGGCAGCATCACGCAGCAAGGCCATACCCGCACCATCCAGTTTTGTGATTGCTTCCAAAACATCACCATCAGCTTGGGCATTGTTGCGCAAGTGAGTTGCACCCAAAGCAGTGAAGCGTTGAAGTTGTATTTGCCGCGCTTGGGCCACACGGGCCGCCACATCGGCACTTTTTTCTTTGGGGGCTGGTAATGCCAAATCCATGGCGCGAACGGCCGCAAGTTCTAATTGTATGTCCATCCTATCAAGGAGTGGGCCTGATATCCGTGCCTGATATTCTGACGCACAGCGCGGGCCCAGCCTGCAAGTATGGCCAGGTTCACCGGCCATACCGCATCTGCAAGGGTTCATGGCCGTAATCAACTGAAAGCGGGCGGGATAGGTTACATGGTAGTTGGCGCGCGCCACCAAAACCTCGCCATTTTCCATGGGCTGGCGCAACGCTTCCAGCACACGGGGCTGAAATTCGGGCAGTTCATCAAGGAATAATACACCATGATGTGAAAGAGCCATTTCTCCGGGCTTGGCGCGCAAACCACCGCCCACCAAAGCTGGCATGGACGCTGAATGATGGGGTGCGCGAAACGGGCGGCGCTTGGTTAATTGACCATCCTTCAATTCGCCACCCAAAGACGCAATCATGCTGACATCCAGCATCTCGCGCGCATCCAAAGGCGGCAAAATGGATGGCAAGCGCTGGGCCAACATGGATTTTCCGGCACCCGGCGGGCCCACCATCAACATGTGATGGCCACCGGCGGCTGCCACTTCAAGCGCGCGTTTGGCAGCTTCCTGGCCTTTGATTTCACAAAGGTCTGGCAGGGGATGATCAACCACCGAAAGATGGGGTGTGGGCCTTGATAAAACTTGCGTGCCTTTGACATGGTTGATCAGCTGCACCAGATTATCAGGCGCCAAAATATCCACATCAGTGCCAGCCCAAGCGGCTTCACGGCCCGACAATTTTGGACAGATTAAACCCAAATCTCGGGCGTTGGCCGACATGGCAGCGGGCAATGCGCCTGAAACAGCAAGCAGGCTTCCATCCAGCGCCAGTTCACCCATAACCACATAACGCTGCAAAAAATCTGGCGGGATAACGCCCAAGGCTGAAAGCACGGCCAAGGTGATGGGCAAATCATAATGGCTGCCTTCTTTGGGCAAATCTGCGGGCGACAAGTTTACCACAAGGCGTTTTCCGGGCAGTCCCAAACCAATGGCATAAAGAGCTGCGCGTACACGCTCTTTGCTTTCGGCAATGGCCTTATCGCCCAAACCCACAATTTGAAACACCGTTTGGCCGTTGATAAACTGAGCCTGAATATCGACGGGAACAGCCTCAACGCCCTGAAATGCAACTGTTGCCACGCGTGCTGTCATCATGTTCCCCAGATCAATTGAACTGAGGCTAGAACGCTTTGCGAATCAGAGGGCGATTATCACCTTAAGAAAGCAAGATCGTGTCACTTTCGAAGAAAGCCCGCAAAAGTGAGGTTGTTGTTACTACCGAGATGATTTCTTGCGGGGTAGAGGTTTTGGCGGAATTGCAGGGGGAAGTGGGATCAGCTTACTTGGTAGAGCGGATTTTCGAGGCAATGACACTTTCGGCAAATGCGGAAATTCCATATTTTGATTCAAAAACTATATCCAAACGTAATGGTCAATCTTCTTTAGAAGCATTTCGGTCTGAATGATTTGTTGGTGCATCGTCTTGATTTGGGGAAGAGTCAGAGCGTGAATGATTATGTTTTTGGGATTAGTTTTGCTTCGACGCGAAAATTCAAATCGTCGAGTATCGAATAA
>JANXRO010000094.1 GCA_025356765.1 Hyphomicrobiales bacterium
GCTGTTCAAAACATTTTCCATTGCAGCCTGCTTAACTATTTTAACAGGTGCGGGCAAGCGTCAGTCGCACGCTTGTCAATTGGCTGTTGCTCGCCTATCAGGGCAACGCAGAGTGTGCGGGCGTGGCGTAATGGTAGCCGCAACGGACTTAAAATCCGTTTTTCGCAAGGAAGTGCCGGTTCGAGTCCGGTCGCCCGCACCAATCTTCGTCCGTGCCTACTTCTGGCGCAGACGTGTTCGCAAGATATTTCCACGCCATGCTTCGGTTTTTTCGATAGTGTGCCTTTATGATCATTTCACTTGTTGTATTTGCGTTGGTTTATTTGGGCATGGGCTTAGGTGGTGTGCCGGGGTTGGCACTTGACCGCACTGGGATTGCGCTCTTGGGCATCATTGCGCTGATCGGAACCCAAACGATGACATTGGCACAGGCAGCCGCAGCTGTGGATGCGCCAACCATCGCCTTGTTATTCGCGTTGATGATTATTTCAGCCCAGTTTGAACAATCTGGTTTTTATGCTTGGGTGGCCTTGCGCATTACCAAAGCCGCACGCAGCCCCAAATCGCTGCTTGCGGCAGTGATTTTCGCAACGGGTCTATTATCGGCATTGCTGACCAATGATGTCGTGGTGTTTGCCCTCACGCCCTTGCTGTGTGGCGGCATCCTTGCTCTTAAACTTGATGTGAGGCCTTATCTGATGGGCTTGGCCGCTGCGGCCAATGCTGGGTCAGCGGCCACATTGATTGGCAACCCTCAAAATATTTTGATTGGCCAAGCAGGCAAATTGGATTTTTGGAATTATGCGCTTTTTGCTTTGGTGCCCACACTTGCCACATTGGTGATCAGCTATGGCGTGATTTTGCTAACATGGCGGTTAGAACCAGCCAAAATTGTCGCGCAGGAAAGCGTTATAGAACTTGATCGCTATCAACTTGGCAAAGCAATTATCTCTGTCACGGCTTTAATCGGGCTGTTTTTAACGCCGGTTCCCAGGGAAGTTTCGGCGCTTACGATTGCGGGAACTTTGCTTTTGTCGCGGCGCTTGTCATCTCGCGATATGATTGGCGCGGTTGATTGGCATTTGCTGTTGATGTTCACCTGTTTGTTTGGGGTTACAGAGGCATTTTCAAACACAGGTGTGGCCCAACAGGGGCTAGCCTGGCTGGCACAGAAGGGGCTTTACCCAGATCACATCACGCTGATGGCGCCAGTTACGGTGTTGGCCTCCAACACAATTGGCAATGTGCCTTTTGTGGTGTTGTTCATCAAGCTTTTGCCTAATCTTGGCGCAGGCCCGCTTTATGGTTTGGCGATGCTTTCAACATTTGCGGGCAACCTTTTATTGACCGGCTCGATCTGCAATATCATCGTGGCTGAACGCGCCGCCTTGCAGGGTGCAAAACTGAGTTTTATGGATTTTGCCCGCTCTGGTATACCCATCACTGTGCTAAGCATCGCTGTTACAATCGGCTGGTTAATGGCAAACAAGGTTTTGCCGCTATAAATTTTATGGGCTTTTTCTGAATGAATGACATTCCCGAAACTATGATTGCTGTGCAGCTTTTGGCGCATGGGGGAATGGACACGTTGTTTTATAATGAAGCCGTGCCCATGCCTGTGCTTGGCCCGAATGATGTGTTGATCAAAGTGTTGGCGGCTGGCGTTAACAACACCGATATTAACACGCGCATTGGCTGGTATGCATCTGACTTGAAAATCAGCACAGCTGAAAGTTTGAAAGGTGAACCCTCGACGCAAGCGGGCGATTGGGCCGGAACTGGCCTGCATTTTCCACGCATTCAGGGCGCTGACGTGTGCGGAACAATTGTCCGCGTGGGGGCAGGGGGTTTGCCAACGCGCGTTGGCCAACGCGTGATTGTGCAAAGCTGTTTGCGATCACAGCGCCAAGGTGATTTTACGCCGTGGTTGGGGTCTGAACGTGATGGCGCATTTGCGCAATTTGTGGCCGCACCTTCGGCTGACACTTATGTTGTCAATTCAACGCTCAGTGATGCACAGCTTGCGACCTTGCCTTGTGCCTATGCCACGGCTGAAAATCTGATCAGCAGGGCCAGAGTGAAGAAAGGTGACAATGTTCTGATCACAGGTGCCTCGGGAAATGTGGGCATTGCGGCGATACAATTGGCCAAGCGGCGCGGGGCAACTGTGTGCGTCATCGCAGCTGATGCAAAATTTGAAGCGCTGAAAAGCTTGGGCGCGGATGAATGTTTATCGCGCCACGAACCCATCGGCGCATCGCGTTTTGATGTGGTGATTGACGTGGTGGGTGGGCCGCAATGGCCGCAACTTTTGGATGGTTTAAAACCACGCGGGCGCTATGCGGTTTCGGGCGCTATTGCGGGGCCGATCGTTGAGCTTGATCTGCGTAAATTATATTTGAAAGACCTCACGCTGTTCGGTTGCACATCCCAAGATGATGATGTGTTCACCAATTTGGTGAGTTATGTCGAGCATGGAGAAATCAAACCCATCGTGGCGAAGCAATATCCACTTTCACACATTGCGCAGGCGCAGGAAGCGTTTTTGTCAAAAGTCCATTTGGGCAAGATTATTCTTGTGCCGCCGCAATGATCCTAAAACTGCCGATGCACTTTGGCGGCAAGGTTGCCAGATTTCATAATCTCAACATTGGCTAGGCCCAGCCATGTTGCCATGCTTTTAATTTCTTCCGCCATTTTGTCTGCTGCGTCATTCACATCCACAAATTCTTCATGGTGCACGTGGTTGGCGCGCAGGGTTCCGGTTTCACGGTCAGCCTTCAAACACACGCGGCCCGCAAAACTTTCGCCCAACAAAAATGGTAAAACATAATAGCCAAATTTTCGTTTTGGTTGAGGGGTATAGATCTCAATTCTATAGTGAAAGTTGAACAATCTTTCACTGCGGTCTCTGTCCCAGCAGATGGGATCAAAGGGTGTAACAAGGGCTTGGGCAGAAACACTGCGCGGAATTTTGGCACCTTTGTGCAAATAGGCTTGTGGCTTCCAGCCTTCAACGGCCACCGGCTGCAAAATTCCAGCTTCTACAGCATCATCCAGCGCTTGTTTGGCATCAGCGACGGGTAGGCGGAAATAATCTCGCAAATCAAAGGCGCTGCCCACGCCCAAGG
>JANXRO010000130.1 GCA_025356765.1 Hyphomicrobiales bacterium
TGAAGCTCAAACTGGTCGATGGTCATGTTATTACTCTCTACGCAACGATTACTGATGCTGAGTACAATGAACAAAAATGGTGAATAGGGGCTTAAAGCCCCTAGACCTCGACACGATTTCTTTGGGCAAACTCTAAAAGTTCAGCCCGCACCGAATGAAGGCCACTGTGCAGCAAAGGCTGCATAAAGGCCCAAAGCTTGGGCTGATCCAGCGTGCGGATCATGGCTTTGACGGGCCCAATGCCGGATGGCACCATGCTCATCGAGGTTAATCCAACGCCTAAAAGCCCCATGGCCTCCAAGGGTCTGCCACCAAGCTCACCACACAGAGTTACGGTTTTGCCATGGGCTTTGCCCTTTTCCACAATCTGGCGCATGGCCCCTAAAGCTGCCGGGCTTAATGGGTCATAGCGGCCAATGAGTTTTGGGTTGCCGCGATCAGAGGCAAACAGAAATTGCACCAGATCATTCGAACCGATTGAAGCAAAATCCACTTTTGGCAACAAATAATCCAACTGCCACAACAAAGATGGAATTTCGATCATCACACCCAGTTTCAGGCTTTTGGGCACGGGATGACCGTGCGACACAAGAAACTCTTGCTGGCCCAAAACTGCATCACGCGCCAAGATATATTCTTGCACATCCGCAATCATCGGGAACATGATTTTAAGATCATGGCCAGCGCCTGCCATCAACATGGCGCGTGCTTGCAGCTTCAACAGGGCCGGCCTGTCAAGAGCCATGCGAATGGAACGCCACCCCAAGGCCGGATTTTCTTCACGCGGCTGTTTCAAATAGGGAAGGGTTTTATCAGCACCAATATCCAGCGTGCGAAACACCACGGGCTTGCCCATGGCTTGGTCTATGATGCTTTTATAATGTTTTACTTGGGCGGAAAGCCGTGGAAAGCGGCTGGCCATCATAAAGTGAAGTTCGGTGCGATAAAGCCCCACGCCATCAGCGCCCGATTCATGCAAATGCGGCATGTCAACGGTGAGGCCTGCATTTATATTCAGGGCAATGTGTTGACCATCTAATGTGGTGGCGGGCAGATCACGCAAGGCCGCAAAGCGGGCTTGTTTCTTGGCATAGAATCTTACTTTTTCAGCGTAGGATTTTTCAAGCTCGCTTGAAGGCCTGACGAAAATTTCACCCGTGCCACCATCAACAACAATCGAGTTGCCATGATCCACCAAGTTAATAAGCCCGGTGGCCTGTCCGATAGCGGGAATGCCCAAGGCCCTGGCCACAATGGCAACGTGGCTGGTTTTGCCACCTTCTTCTAAAATGACACCACGAATTTTGCTGCGGTCATAATCCAACAGTTCAGCAGGGCCCATGTTGCGGGAAACAACAATGGCATTGTCTGGCAGATCCGTGCGTGCCGATGTGGCAACAGCACCCGTTAAATAGCGCAGCAGGCGATTTGAAAGATCATCCAGATCATGCATGCGTTCGCGCAAATAAGGATCAGGCGTGCGCATCATGCGGGCGCGATTATCATTTTGCACGCGATCTACGGCGGCTTCGGCCGTAAGGCCTGTGTTGACGGCTTCTTTCAAACGACCAAGCCAGCCTTTGTCGTGGGCAAACATGCGGATGGTTTCGAGAACATCAGAGGAATCACCCGCACTCATCGCATCGGTGCCATCCAACAATGCATCTACCTGTTCGCGCAAGTGTTGAACGGCACCATCAAGCCTTGCCAGTTCATCGGGGATGCTTTCGGCAATCATATTTTGAATGCGAACGCGCGGTTCATGCAGCACGACATGGCCCAAGGCTATGCCTTCAGCCAAGCCTTCAGCCTTAATATGATGCGAACGCATATTGGCCAGATCAATGGCCGCTTCACGCGTGACTTCAGCAAAACCGCCAGAGGCCATCACCTCAGCCAAAACCATGGCCGTGGTTTGAAGCGCCTCTTCTTCCTCTTCAGTATATTGGCGGCGCGTACGATTTTGCACAACCAGAACACCCAACACCGAACCCCCGCGCATAACGGGCACGCCTAAGAATGAGTGATAAATTTCTTCGCCAGTTTCGGGCAGATATTTAAACGATGGATGGTCAAACGCTTCGGTGAGATTAAGACCAATGGCTTGATCTGCGATCATGCCCACCAAGCCTTCGCCCACTTTCAATTTTGATTGGTGAACAGCTTCGCGCTTTAAGCCTTCCGTGGCAAACAGCTCCAAAACCTGGCCTGTGCGCATGACATAGATGGAGCATACTTCGGCCACCATGTTGCCAGCGATCAGGGTTACAATTTTGTCGAGCCGCGTTTGGGCTGTTTCAGGTTCCGCCATCACCTCGCGGAGCCTTCGAAGCAGGACACGCGGGCCGAGTGCAGAACTTGCCATAGCCGGGGGTCCTTAGCCTTTGAGGCCTTTATAGAAGAATCGCTTGACTGTTTTGTGACGCAGCATGGTGCTTAAGCTTTATCCAAACCATAGGCTTGGTGCAAGGCGCGCACCGCAAGCTCGGTATAGGCTTCATCAATCAACACGCTGACCTTGATTTCAGAGGTGGTTATGGCTTGAATGTTAATGCCTTTATCAGCCAGCGAACGGAACATTTTGGCGGCAACGCCCGCATGACTTCTCATGCCAATGCCCACGATTGATACCTTTGCCACATCCGCTGAATGGGCCAGTTCTTCAAAGCCCAATTGGTCTTTGAGCTTGTTCAAAAGATCAATGGCTTTGCGTAAATCTTTGCGCGGCAGGGTGAAGGTTAAATCTGCCACCGCGCCGTCTGATGAAACGTTCTGCACAATCATATCCACGCTGATATCAGCCTCGGCCAAGGGGCCAAAAATGGCTGCTGAAACGCCGGGCTTATCTTTTACACGGCGAAGCGACACTTTGGCTTCATCACGCGAATAGGCAATGCCGCTGACCACATGTTGTTCCATGGACTTTTCCTCTTGGCAAACGATTGTTCCGGGGCCAGTGCCGTCTGGCTTATTTTGATTGGGTGAATCGGGGGCTTCAAAACTTGAACGCACTTGCAATGGAACTTTATAGACCATGGCAAGTTCAACCGAGCGGGGTTGCAAAACTTTTGCACCCAGAGAGGCTTGTTCCAACATTTCTTCATAAGAAATCTTATCAAGCTTTTGGGCGGCGGTGACAATGCGTGGATCCGCCGTATAAACACCATCGACATCAGTATAAATATCGCATGATGCCTGCAAGGCTGCGGCAATGGCCACGGCTGATGTGTCTGATCCGCCACGGCCAAGCGTGGTGATGCGCTTATCTGGGCCAATGCCTTGAAAGCCGGTGATGACAGCCACCTGGCCCTGTTCCATGCGCTTTAAAATTTCGCCGCCGTTGATGTTGGTCATGCGGGCAGAACCATGCACACCATCAGTTTCAATGGGAATTTGCCAACCAGCCCACGAGCGTGCGGGAATGCCAATTTCTTGCAAGGCAATGGCCAAAAGACCAGCAGTGATTTGTTCGCCTGTTGCCACCACGGCATCATATTCGCGCGCGTCATGCATGGGCGCTGCCTGCCTGCACCATTCCACCAATTGGTTGGTGGTGCCCGACATGGC
Organism: Hyphomicrobiales bacterium; assembly: GCA_025356765.1. GTDB lineage: Bacteria > Pseudomonadota > Alphaproteobacteria > Rhizobiales > Aestuariivirgaceae > Aestuariivirga. The sequence continues at coordinate 3,568 of JANXRO010000130.1, forward strand.
TGAAACCACCACGGCCACATGGTTTCCGGCTTTGACTTCACGTTCCACATGGCGGGCCACATTGCGGATGCGTTCAATATCGCCCACAGATGTGCCGCCGAATTTCATAACCAAACGGCCCATTGGCCCTAACCCTCAAGTGATTCATGTGCCGCAGGGGTGCGGCGCGGCGTACTCTTAGGTGAGGGCACTGAGATATGCAATAATGCGAATTATAAAATCAGGTAACAAATTCAATGACAATTGATACAAATCCCCTTCTTTCGACACTTGACGCTGGCGAAGTTGAGAAATTTTCTAAAATGGCAGCGGAATGCTGGAACCCCAAGGGAAAATTCGGGGTTTTGCACGTGTTCAACCCGGTGCGCTTGGCATGGATTAAAGAACAGGTTTGTGCCCGTTTTGGCCTTGATCCCTCGCTACGTGAGCCTTTCAAGGGATTGCGCTTTTTAGACATTGGCTGTGGCGGCGGGCTTTTGTGCGAACCCATGGCAAGGCTTGGGGCGAGTGTTGTGGGAGTG
>JANXRO010000133.1 GCA_025356765.1 Hyphomicrobiales bacterium
TTTTTGAAACCAAAGCGCAGGAGGTAATAACCCTTCAGAATTTTTTATTGCACTTGCCCTCTCAACGATCAAATCCCACGACCAACGTTGCCTTTGTGTGTCGCCATAATGATATGTCTGCGACTGCATATGGCGTTTATATTCCTCCGCAATTCCCAATTCATTCAATAAGGTTTTCTGTCCAAGATTGTTTTGGTAAAGCTGTGTATAGAGTTTGGGAATAGATTTAAGCGATGGATAACTAAACGTTCCAACTCCTTTGTCTGCATAAAGTTTTCGGCAGAAATCGAGCAATTCTGATTTTGACATTTTTGAAAATTGTTTCGGCTCAATACTCACGCTTGATTCACCAAAGCTTTGCCAACTCAAAAACTCTAGTTATGTCCCGACCTCTCGATGCATCCAGACAATCTATCAACATCCCGCTACCTAACCTTCCCCCGATAGCTCCTCGTCCCTGCCTTCCCAGCTTTACTTCCCGCCCGCCTCGGAGCCTCGCCCTTCGGCCAGTTTTCTTCGGGGCCTTGGATGTTGGTGCTTTTTGCCAACGGGTCTTCCATCACGGCTAACTCAACTGCCTTCAAACGCTTCACTTCATCGCGCAATCTGGCGGCTTCTTCGAATTCCAAATTCGCTGCGGCTTCGCGCATGCGCTTTTCCATATCGGCCAGAACTTTTTGCAAGTTGTGGCCAACCAAGGGGCCTGCGCCGTCGATGTCCACTTGCACGTGGTCGCGCTCATACATGCTGCCCATAATGTCGCGAATGTTTGAGCGGATGGATTGTGGCGTGATGCCATTGGCTTCGTTATAGGCCACTTGCTTTTCGCGGCGGCGATCTGTTTCGGCGATGGCGCGCTGCATTGATCCGGTGATGCGATCAGCATACATAATCACGCGGCCATCCACATTGCGGGCGGCGCGACCAATGGTTTGGACTAAAGATGTTTCGCTGCGCAGGAAGCCTTCCTTGTCGGCATCCAAAATTGCAACCAGTGCGCATTCGGGAATATCCAAACCTTCGCGGAGAAGATTGATGCCGATCAACACATCAAACGCGCCAAGGCGCAAATCTCGCAGAATTTCGATGCGCTCAAGCGTATCAATATCGCTGTGCATATAGCGCACGCGAACGCCTTGTTCGTGCATATATTCCGTTAAGTCTTCCGACATGCGCTTCGTTAAAGTGGTGATCAACACGCGGCCGCCAGCCAGCGCCACGGCCTTGCATTCGGCCACCACATCATCCACCTGGGTTTTCACCGGGCGAATGGTGATCGGCGGATCAATCAGGCCGGTGGGGCGAATGATTTGCTCGCTGAACACACCGCCAGCCGCGTTCAATTCCCAGCCACCAGGTGTGGCTGAAACATAAAGCGTTTGCGGGCGCATTGCGTCCCATTCTTCAAAACGCAGCGGCCTGTTGTCGATGCAAGAAGGCAGGCGGAAGCCGTATTCCGATAACGTGGCCTTGCGGCTAAAGTCGCCTTTGAACATGCCGCCGATTTGTGGAACGGTGACATGGCTTTCGTCGATAAACACCAGCGCATTGTCTGGCAGATATTCAAATAATGTTGGCGGCGGCTCGCCCGGCTTTCGACCTGTGAGATAACGCGAATAGTTTTCAATGCCGGCGCAAGACCCCGTGGCCATCATCATTTCGATGTCAAACATCGTGCGCTGTTCAAGCCGTTGCGATTCCAAAATGCGGCCAGCCGCGTTGAATTCGGCCAAGCGAATTTTCAGATCATTTTTAATGCGCACAACCGCCTGTTCAAGCGTGGGCTTGGGGGTTACATAGTGCGAGTTGGAATAAATTTTAATCTGCTCAAGCTCAGCTTTTTTCTGGCCCGTCAGCGGGTCAAATTCAGAAAGGCTCTCAATTTCATCGCCGAACAATGAAATGCGCCATGCCCTATCTTCAAAATGGGAAGGGAACAATTCAATCGTATCCCCGCGCACGCGAAATGTGCCGCGCACAAAATTCTGGTCATTGCGTTTGTAGTGCAAGGCCACCAGATCGCTGATCAATTGGCGCTGATCCATGCGCTGGCTTTTCTTCAGCGGGAAGGCCATGGCCGAATAAGTTTCCACATCGCCAATGCCATAGATGCACGACACCGAGGCAACCACAATCACATCATCGCGTTCCAACAGCGAACGGGTGGCGGAGTGGCGCATGCGGTCTATCTGTTCGTTGATGGCGCTTTCTTTTTCAATGTAAGTGTCACTGCGGGCGACATAGGCTTCGGGTGTGTAATAATCGTAATAAGACACAAAATATTCAACGGCATTGTTGGGGAAGAAGTTTTGAAACTCTCCATAAAGCTGCGCCGCCAAGGTTTTGTTGGGTGCCATGATCAGGGCAGGGCGATTGGTGGCCTCAATAATTTTGGCCATGGTGAAGGTTTTGCCAGAACCCGTTACACCCAAAAGAACTTGGTTGCGCTCGTTCGACTGAACGCCTGCCACCAATTCTTTGATGGCGGTGGGTTGATCGCCTTTGGGTGAATATTCAGAAACAACTTCAAGTTTGCGCCCACCTTCAGATTTTGGCGGCTTGTTCGGTTTATAGGGTGTGAACATTGGCAATGCTGAAACATCAGGCCGCAAGCCCGCCATAATACCAGCAGCCGACTCCGGCAATTCATAACCTTCCAGCGCAGGCTGCGGCGCCTCCGCGAATCCGCCTTCTTGTCTTGAATGTCCCATAGCCTATCATATAGGCGCTGAGCCCGACGGAGCAAAGGGGGCCTGCTGACACATGGTGACAGCAGCGGCATTCTAACTGACGATGAACTCCGCTTTTGTATAGCCTTGCAAATAAAGGAGCGCAGTGAGATCTCCATGATTAATTACATAGCGCGCTTGTTCTTGCACTTTCGGCTTGGCGTGAAGGGCAACGCCCATTCCTGCGGATTGCAGCATGGGAATGTCGTTGGCACCATCCCCCACGGCGAGAACGTCTGCGTGGGTGAGTCCGCGTTCAGCGCAGATGCGGGTGAGGCTTTCAACCTTGGCAGCTTTGCCCAAAATGGGCATTGCCACTTCGCCCGTTAACTTTTTATCTCTGATAATCAGCGTATTGGCGCGGTTCTCATCGAAATTTAACGCAGCTGCCACGTGTGATGTGAACGCGGTGAAGCCCCCGGAAACGAGGGCGGTGTATGCGCCGTTTTTCTTCATGGTGGCGATGAGAGTTATACCACCCTCCATCAGTGTGATCCGCTCCAGCAACACTTTGGCGATGATGAATTCATCCATTCCACGAAGAAGGGCCACGCGTTCTTTTAGAGCGCCTTCAAAATCAATTTCGCCCTTCATGGCGCGGGCGGTGATGTGTTTGATCTGGTCGCCCACACCTGCAACCACGCCCAATTCATCGATACATTCTTGATGGATCATGGTGGAATCCATATCGGCCAACAAAATGCGT
>JANXRO010000025.1 GCA_025356765.1 Hyphomicrobiales bacterium
CGCGGTCGGCCGTAATATCAATCAACTGCCACAGAGTTTTTCCATCACGCGCATTTTTGCTTAAAGGTGAAACGGAGAGGCGCAGCCACTTGGCCTCACCAACAGAAGCAAAAGGTGCTGATGATCCTGCGGGCAAGCGCAAATCTCGGCTGGCACCTTTTTCTTCGCGCGCCGCTTGGCCCAGTTGATAAACCGGTTCAACAAAATCTGCATAACCTGAATAGAGAACATCAAAACCAACAAGGCGTGAGACGCCTGCAGCGGAAGCCAATTGCAGATAAGTCGCGTTGGCATAAATCGCCCTGCCCTTGCTGTCTTGCACAACAGCGGGGTTGCCAATGGCATCAACCACCACGTCATAAAATTGCCGCTCGGCCTCTGGGCTTCGCCGTTGCAAAATTAATGTAAGACCTGCCAACACAGCGGCAACGCCAAAACACGACAACAACCAACCAACGATGCGCAACGTGTCATCTGGCACATGAAGGCCGTGGCCCAGCCACCAATAAACGCCGCCCACAGCAAGGCATGCCACGGCAAGTGACAAAGCCAAGTTGAAAAGCCCAAGGCCTTGTTGGCCGTTCGAAATTGTAACCTCATCCGCCATCGCATTTCCCCGAATCGCCAAGACTATATGCCAAAGCTATTCATAAAGTGATGGCCAACTTGCTTGCCCGTTTGAGACTTGTTTTATTTGTGCTAAAGAAGAATTGAAACTTGAGGGAGGCTGCCATGCCCGACATACAACCTTATATGAATTCTATTCTAATAGGCCTTGCGGTTCTTGCGGGCATTGTTTTGCTATGGATCATCTCCAAGCTGTTTCGCGGGCGTTCGCGCGGGTCAAGGGGCAACAGGCTTGGCATTAGCGAATATCATGAAATCGATGAAACACGCCGTTTGGTTTTGGTGCGGCGTGATGATGTAGAACATCTCGTTCTTATCGGCGGCCCGCAAGATGTTGTAGTTGAAACCAACATCGGCCAAGGCAACACCTATGCAAACCGCGTTGACCAAAACACGATGAGTGATGTGGTGCCCATTAGGCCGATACGACCCGCAGTGTTCGGCTCACGAAAACCCGCACTTCGCCCGTTTGATGTAACCCCAACGGATGATAAAGATCCGGCTTAAAATACAGCTAAATTTATTTAGCCAGTTTCAAAGCCACAAAGCGCGTGTCTGTGCCGTCTCCTGCTTTTGACACCAAAATCAACACCGATGTTTTTCCATCTGTGGTGGCTTGCGCAACAGCCGCCGCAACGTCACTGGCCGCTGTCACAGGCTTGCCGCCAGCTTCTTGAATGACGTCACCCACGGTGATGCCTTTGTTGGCGGCAACACTGTCTTTATCCAAATCTGTAACCACAGCACCCTTCAATTTATCAGAGAGCTTAAACTTGGTGCGCAAGTCAGCGCTGATATCGCTCAGCGTCATGCCCAAGGCTATGCTGCTTGGCGAGACTGATTTTTTCTTTTCCGTGTCTTGTTGGGCAACCAGTTTTTCACCCTCTTCAAGCCTGCCCAAACTCACTTTCAGGTCTTGCTCTTTGCCATCGCGCAACACTGTCACTTTAATTTCTTTGCCAACTTCAGTTTCAGCAACAATCAACCGCAGTGCTTTTGAATCTTCAACAGCATGGCCATCCACAGCCGTTACAACATCGCCCGCTTTCAGCCCGCTTTTTTCACCGGGCCCACCTGCCGTCACATCCGCAATCAATGCCCCATGGGGCTTGGTCATGCCGATGCCTTCTGCGATATCAGGCGTTAAGGCTTGCAATTTCACACCAAGCCAACCGCGCCGTGTTTCACCATATTTTATCAGCTGCTCAACCACGCGTTTGGCGGTGTTGGAGGGCACTGAAAATCCAATACCAACCGAGCCACCCGTGGGCGAAAATATGGCGGTGTTAATGCCAACAACCTGGCCATCAAGCGTGAACAATGGGCCACCCGAGTTACCTTTATTGATGGCGGCATCAGTTTGCAAATAATCATCATAAGGGCCAGCATTAATATCGCGGTTGCGCGCCGAAACAATGCCCAGCGAAACAGATCCGCCCAAACCAAATGGATTGCCGATGGCAACGACCCACTCACCAATCCGCGCCTTGTCGCTATCGCCAAAGGCTACCGTGGGCAAATCCTTATCTGGCTTCACACGGATAACCGCCAAATCAGTTTTTGGGTCATGCCCCACCAGTTCCGCTTTCAACAAGGTGCCGTCCTGCATATGCACTTGGATGTTCACCGCATCAGCAATCACATGGTTGTTGGTAACGATCAGTCCTTTAGGATCAATCACAAAACCCGAGCCCATTGAATTGATCAAATTGTCATTGGGCGTTTGGTCTGGGTTTTTTGGATCAGGCGCGGGGTCTGGCAGCTTTGGTTTGCTATCGCCATTTTGGCTTTCCTGCTGTTTGCGCTTCAAAAACTGGTCAAAGAAATCTTTGAAGGGAGAATTCTCCGGCACCTTGGGTGCAGCGCCTTCACCTTCAGCCGACGTCGACTGCACGGAAATTTCCACAACGGCAGGCAAAATCTTTTCAACCAAATCTGCCACGTTTGGCAGTGCTTGCGCTTGCGCCATGGCAGGCGTTGCGAGAATGTTGATTTGCACCGGAATAGGTGCAGCCAAAGCTGATAAAACCACACCCACCAACAATTTCGCTTTCAACGCCATATCAAATTTCCTCACTCAATTTCTGTAACTCATTTTTGTGGAACAGCGCCATTTTCATTCTTGAAATAACGGAAAAATTCTGAATCAGGGCTCAACACCAAGCTGGTTCCGCCCTGCCCCATGCTTTTGCCATAAGCCTGAAGCGAACGATAAAAGGCATAAAATTCAGGGTCTTTTTCATAAGCCGCAGCAAAGGTGCTGGCACGTTGGGCTTCACCAGCGCCGCGAATAATTTCAGATTGTCTGTCACCCTCTGAAACAATTTCCAAAACCTTGCGATCAGCTTCCGCCATCATCCTAACTTTTTGCGCCTCACCGGTTGAACGCAAATCTTGCGCTTCAATCAAGCGTTCAGATTTCATGCGATCAAATGTTGCGTCTAAAACTTCCTTCATCAAATCAGTTCGGCGAATGCGCACATCCACAATTTCTATGCCCAAGGTCTGCGCCTCGGGTCGCACTTGATCACGAATTTCCTGCATCATCACATCACGATCTTCTGAAAGTGCTGCAACGAACGTGCGCTTGCCATAAGTCTGGCGCAGCGCCGCATTCAGCCTCGTATCAATGCGTTGTTTGGCAATGTCTTGATCAGCGCCTACGGTTTCACGGAATTTCTGCGGATCAGAAATGCGAACGAAGGTTACAGTGTCGACCAGATATTGCTTCTTGTCTGAAACTTGCACGGCCATGTTGTCGCTGCTCCACATGAAAATGCGGTTTTCAACGTCAACAACTTCATCGGCAATTGGCCATTTCAAATGTAGACCGGGGTCTTTCACCACACGAGAGACTTCACCAAAATGCACAACCAGCGCAGTTTGCCGTTGATCCACTTGAAAAACAGCCGTCCACAACAGGCCCAACAATGCCACAGCCAAAACGGTGAGTGCGATACGAGCGGTTGTCATTAATTTGCACTCCCTTGAGTGATTGCAGGCAAAGGTAAATACGGCACCACACCTGATCCAGATTTGCCGGGTTCTAAGATAACTTTATTGGAAGCGGCCAGAACTTTTTCCATCGTTTCCAAATAAAGCCGCGTTCTTGTCACATCCTTGGCCTTGGCATATTCGGTATAAATTTGGTCAAAGCGTTGGGCTTCACCTTTGGCCGTTGCTGTCATTTGGGCGGCATAGCCTTTGGCATCTTCCACGCGCTTTGCAGCATCACCTTCGGCGTTACGAGTTTTTTGTTTCGCATATTGTTCCGCGCCGTTGATGGAACGTTGTTGGTCTTGTTGGGCGCGTTGTACATCTTCAAACGCATCCTGCACTTGCGGTGGCGGAACGCCTTCAAATGCCAGCCCCGTAATTTGCACACCAGCATTATATTCATCAAGCGTGCGTTGGATAATTTCAGTCACTTGGTTTTGAATAAGCAAACGCCCGGTTGTCAAAGCTTCGGTGGCAGGTGTTCGACCAATAATTTCGCGCATGGCGCTTTCAGAAACGGTCTGCACCATGCGTTGCTGTTCTGAAACATTGAACAGAAATTTCTGCGGATCAGCAATTTTCCATAACACTTTGAATTTAATATCGAGCAAGTTTTGATCGCCCGTTAACATCATGCCTTCATCGCCCGTGTCACCCAAAGACGTTTGGTTTTCTGCGGCCACTGGCAAAACTTCCATACGGTCGACAGGCCACGCAGCAAAATGCAAACCAGGTGCCACTGTACGGTTATAGGCACCCAAGCGCAGCACCATGCCGCGCTCATCCGGCTGAACTTGATAGATTGAATTATAAGCCCAAAACGCCGCGAAAGCTGCCAGCGGAATAAGCCAGCCCACTTTGCCACCATTTGGCAGAAGTGATTTTAATTGGTCGCGGCCTTTGTTGATTAACTCATCCAGATCAGGCGGCCTATTGCCTGAACCGTTGTTGCGATTGCCACCAGGCCCTCCCCATGGCCCACGATCGCCCGTTGGTTTTGGTTTGCCGTCATCGTCCTGGTTCCAAGGCATTGAGTAACTTTCTTCAAATAAGCAATTGGTTATAGATAGGGAGCACTTCTCACAATGTCCATGTGCGCAATTTATCTGCGCAGATAAATCAACGTTTCAAACGACGCAGAGTCTTTCTCGCTTTTTTCGTAACGCTGGCGTTCATCAACCCGCCATTGCGCTGGGTCAAGTTCAGCCAAAAATGTATCGCCTTCAACGTCCACCAAAACCCGCGTGAGATAAATTTTGCTCGCCAAAGACAAAAACATCTTAAATATTTCAGCGCCACCAATAACACAAATTTCTGTGGGTTCTCCGACACTTGCAAGCTTTAGCGCAGATACAGCATCAGAAGCAATCAGGCAGCCTTTTTCTGAAAAATTCGAGTTGCGACTAATCACAATATTGGCCCGCCCCGGCAAAGGTTTGCGCGGCAAGCTATCCCACGTTTTTCGCCCCATGATAACGGGCTTTCCTAAGGTGACAGCTTTAAACCATTTGAGATCAGACGGGATGTGCCACGGCAAAATGCCGCCCCTGCCAATGGCACCATTTTGTGAGATGGCATAAACCAACGCAATCTTGCTCACTGGGCCAAATCCAACAGGGCTCGGTCGTGCAGGCTGCAATATGAATTGCCCGCATCAATCTCTGCGCCCACTTTTTTATAAAGCCTTTGGGCGTTTTCGTTCCAATCTTTCACCAGCCAAAAAACTTTGGGATAGCCGCGAGAGATTGCGGTTTTTGCAATGCTTTTCAAAAGCGCTTCTGCAACTCCCAACCTGCGAAAGTTTTTTAAAACCACAACATCTTCAAGGTACATAACCTCTTGCCCGCGCGAGGTGGCATAACTTCTGTGCCACAGCGCAGATCCGGCATAGGCCCCATCCACAAATGCCAAAACGGCCCCAATCAATGGGTTGGCACAAAACAAATCGCGCTCAAAATCTGAAGCCTGCGCCGTCATCTCGGCGCCCCAACCGTGGCTTGACCCCAGCTCCTTAGTGGTCAACATCAACAAAGCGCCATCACCAACTTGCGCAGGGCGAACCTCAATCACGAATGCCCGCCTAAGCTTAAAAGTGTTATCGAACTCATCGCATTCCATGCCGTGTGGCAAGCAATCGTCACCCACAGGCTGCCGAAACGCAAAAGCAAAGTGCCCAGCAACAGGCCCATCACAAAAATCAATCCAACATTAACCCATGGGGCCGCACCCGCATGGGCCACAGCCCAAAGTGCAGAAGTGATAAGAACTGCGCCAGGCCTTCCCACCACGGTGTTGGTAAGGCCTGCAAACAATATTCCGCGGAACAAAAATTCTTCGGCCAAGGGTGCCGCTAACACAATGCTGGGCAACGCAAATGCAAAAAGCCTTGGGTCGGCGGCCAAACTCGTCATCGTTTTTTCAACCACCCCAAGTTCTTTTGCTGGGTCAATGCCCAAGCCGGCATAAAGCACGCTTGCC
>JANXRO010000204.1 GCA_025356765.1 Hyphomicrobiales bacterium
AATTGTGGTGCCCACCGCGTTGCCCTTGCTGTTTTCGGCTTGCAGGCTTGCCAACAAATCGGCGGCCTTGGCTTTTTGGGCGTTCAAATCATCGGTCAAAGCCAGAAGCTGCGCATTGGCATCGGCCTTGCCGGCTTTTTCAAGTGCCAGTAATTGCGTCAGTTCAGCAATTTGAGATTTCAATTGGCCTAAAGCAGAATCTTGACCAGAAATTTGGCGCGCCAGCAAAAACTGCGCGATCATAAAAACCGAAAGCAAAAAGGTAATCACCAACAGCAATTGCGCCATGGCATCCACAAAGCCCGGCCAATAGGGGGCTTCTTCGTTGCGCCTTCTGCGTGAAAGACCTGCCATTATTTACCCGCAGTGCGAATGAGCAAGCGTTGAATTTCGCTTTGTTGCACTTGCTGAGATTGAATCCACTGGCGCACCATTTTTTGTTCTTCGCGCATTTGCTGAACAAGATTGGCCACAGCATCAGCCAGCTGTTCTGTGGCATTTTCATCAGTTGTGGCGAGAGGAGCGCTGCCGCGTGAATTTTCCAATTGGCTGCCGAATTTTTCGAATGATCTTTGCAAGTTCTGCAAATCAATGCGCAAAAATGCTGGCATGGCGCTGCTGTTGCCCTCACCGGCTTGCACATCAGTGATGGTGGAAAGCCAGTCTTCCAAATTGTGATAAAACCGATTTTGCGCTTGAGACGCTTTCAAATCCAGAAAACCCAAGATCAATGATCCGGCAAGACCAAACAGCGAAGACGAAAACGAAAGCCCCATGCCCGCCAAGGGTTTTTGCAAACCTGATTTTAATTCATCAAACACTTGGGCGGATTGAGAGGCACCCACATCCAAGTTTTTAATGGCGTCGCCCACTGACGTAACGGTGGCCAGCAAGCCCCAGAACGTGCCCAGCAATCCTAAGAAAATCAACAAGCCCACAAGATAGCGTAACAGATCTCGCGATTCATCCAATCGTGATGCAAGCGAGTCTAACAACGAACGCATGGTTTGTGGTGACAGCACAGTTCGGCCCGACGCATCAGACAGAAGTGAAGACATCGAAGCCAGCAAAATAGGCGGATCTTCCACACTGCCTTGGCCCACTTTAAAACTGTTCAGCCAGCGCACTTCGGGAAACAGCCGCCACACCATGCGAAACGCATAAAGCGTTCCCAGCACCAAAACACCAACAATCAAGCCATTGAGAAAGGCATTGGCCATGAAGGCGTTTTTGATATTGGGAAACAGAACCGCAGCGATAATAGCCACCAGCAGTGTGAACACCACCATGTGCAGCAAATGAACCCGCGGCTGTTCAACCACAATCGCTTCTTGCGCCATATCCTGATTCCCGCCTTGTAAGTGGTTCTTGTACTGCAATGTAGACGATTAGATGGCGGTTGGGGAGAGGGGAAGACGGGTTTTGGACCTATATGTTTCTAGCACCGTAGATTGTTGCTCGATTAAAAAGGCCCGAATGGCCGCGTCACCTTCGAGCCCGATGGCAAGCCCATAAGCTGTCATGGCTTCTTGGTGTTTGTTCGCTCGGCTCAACAATGCTGCCCGCGCGGCATGATAAGGCTGAAAGTTGGCGAGTTGCGGATTTTTGTCGAGATTGGGCAGCGCATCTAACCCTGCTTGCGGGTCTTTTACTTCAGAAAGTGCCACCGCGCGGTTAATCGCAACAACGGACGACTGGGTAATTTTATGTAAGGCGTCATAAAAATCTAAAATTGCCGCCCAGTCCGTAATGCCGCTGAAGCGACGTGATGTATGCACAGATTGAATAGCCGCTTCCAACTGATAACGACCCATAACTTTCATGCCACCCGCTTTGTGCAAAAGCAGCTCGGCCTCATTGAACATATGAATGGTCCAAAGCTTCGGATCTTGTTTGTTAAGCGGAACAAAATTCCCCGCATCATTGCGCCTTGCATTTTTTCGGGATTGAAGAAAAAGCATCAAGGCCAGTAAGCCCAAAGCTTCTGGTTCATTGGGCAAAAGTTCTGTAACCACGCGACCAAGCCAAATGGCTTCTTCGGCTAGGTTGTTTTGCGAATTTATCGGGTCACTCCAGCCATTTGCATAGGCAGCGTAAACCGCTTCCAACACGACTTCTAAACGGCCACTCAATTCGGAAATGTCGGGAATTCGGAATGGAATTCCGGCAATTTTTATTTTATGTTTTGCCCGGGCTAGTCTCTGCCCCATGGCTTCAGGTGTCACCAAAAACGCCGAGCCTATTTCCATTGCATTCAAGCCCAACACCGTCTGAAGTATAAGTGGAGAACGAATATTCGGATCTATCGAGGGATGGGCGCAGGCAAACATAAGTCCTAAGCGTTCATCGGGAAAATCACTCAGTTCGAGCGTCGATAATTCTTCTTGCAACAGAATTTGATGCTCTTGTGAAGCCGCACTCACCTGTGCGCTTCTGGCAGCATCAATTATTTTTCGCTTTGCAACAGTCATAAGCCATGCTTGCGGATTTTTTGGAACAGAAGTAATTGGCCAATCACGCAGTGCTGCCGCAAAAGCCTCAGACAATGCGTCTTCAGCGGCAGCAACATCACGCGTACGTTTTGCTAAAAAAGCAACCAGCTTGCCATAACTTTCACGAGCTACCCGTTGGGCAATATCGCGTGCAAACTGGCTACTTTCTGGCATTGTTCACATTTACCTGATCGGCCGAACTTCCATCGTTCCGTGATGTGCTCCCGGACATTCGTCCAGATCGGCCACATCAATAAGGTAATAGCCGCCAAGTTGTTCTTTGCTTTCTGCATACGGTCCGTTCAGAACGGTTGTTTTTCCGTCACGAAATTTAACGGTTGAAGAGGCCGAAGTCGGTTGCAGCCGATTAGCACCCACTAAAACTCCAGCGTTTTTCAGCGCTTCACTATAAGACATATAGGCCGCCATGCCCTGTTCTTGTTGGGATTTTGGCATTTTGTCCCAACCGCTTTCATCGGCATGTATCAACAACAGATATTGCATTTTTCTCTCCGTTTTAATTTGCGATCAACATGGTCGCTATAAAGATGACGGATGAGAGTGTTCGATTTTGACAGAGATGGACTAAATATTTAGCGAATGATCAACCCAACCCCTTGTTAATCTCTTCCGTCATTTTCTTGGCATCGCCGAATAGCATTAGTGTGTTGTCGCGCCAGAATAGACTGTTGTCGATGCCAGCGTAACCACTGCTCATGCCGCGCTTGATGAACATCACGGTTTTGGCCTTCCACACTTCAAGAACGGGCATGCCGTAAATCGGGGAACTAGGGTCTTCCTTGGCGGCGGGGTTTGTCACGTCATTGGCGCCGATCACGAAGGCAATATCTGCCTGGGCAAATTCGCTGTTGATGTCTTCAAGCTCAAAGACTTCATCATAGGGCACGTTGGCTTCGGCCAACAGCACGTTCATGTGGCCGGGCATGCGGCCAGCAACAGGGTGAATGGCATATTTTACAGTAACGCCAGAGGCCTTCAAATGATCTGCCATTTCACGCAGAGCATGTTGGGCTTGGGCCACAGCCATGCCATATCCGGGAACAATGATCACCGATGAGGCATTCTTCATCATAAAGGCCGCATCTTCAGCACTGCCTTGTTTGACGGGCTTGGCTTCTCCGCCAGCGGCGGGGCCAGCCGTTGCGCCACCAAAGCCACCGAGAATGACCGAGATGAAACTGCGGTTCATGCCTTTGCACATGATGTATGAAAGAATGGCACCGGATGAACCGACAAGTGCGCCAGTGATGATCAAGGCCGTGTTGGCCAGTGTGAAGCCAATGCCAGCGGCGGCCCAGCCAGAATAGGAATTCAACATCGACACAACAACCGGCATATCAGCGCCACCGATTGGAATGATGAGCAACAGACCTAAAGCAAGGCTGACAGCCACAATAAGCCAGAACACAATGGCAGTTGGCGAGGCGAAATAGAGATAGAACAGGGCAAGCAGTGCAACACCTAAAGAGATGTTGATGTTATGGCGGCCCGCCAAAAGAATGGGCGCGCCAGACATGCGTCCATCAAGCTTCAAAAAGGCGATGACTGAACCTGTGAATGTTAATGCGCCGATGGCAACACCCAAGGCCATTTCAATACGGCTCTCAGCGTGAATAACGCCGCCTGTTGCAATGCCAAAAGCATCTGGTGCATAGAATGCTGCGGCAGCAACAAACACTGCTGCAAGGCCAACAAGTGAGTGAAACGCTGCCACCAATTGCGGCATAGCCGTCATGGCAATGGTGCGCGCAAGATAAGCACCAATGCCACCGCCAATAGCAATGCCAGCAAAAATCAAAATCCAAGCGAGCGGCTGTGTAGGCGCAGAAATGGCCAACGTGGT
>JANXRO010000210.1 GCA_025356765.1 Hyphomicrobiales bacterium
GCGAATGCTATCGACTTCTGGGCTGTAGCATTCGCACATTGGAGAGTAAAACTGTCATTTTCGTTTTGGTCTGTTAGCTCAGTGTTTAATATCTCCCCCAACTCGGCTACGGTGAAGGCGGAAGCCATTTCAAAGTCATAATCGCAATTATCAGTCAGTTCTAGTAGGTCATTTGGGTTTAGTACTAAATCACGCTCACTATGATTTCCGTCAAAAAATGGTACACCTTCAACCCAAACAAAATAACTCTCTTGCTCCACTTCCAATTCTTTGAGCTTCTTTGCCAACTTCAGGCTGACTACTTGTTCTTCTAATTTCATATAACTCGATTGTTCCACACCCTCAAAATTCTGCAAGATACCAGTGTGTATAACTTCACATTCCTAGGCTCACCTTAGGCTCTTTGTAGGCTCAAAAATGTGCTCCATAACAGCATCCAATGATTTCAATTGCTTAGATGCAACGACACACAAACACATTACTCCGCTGGTCTTGGAAGCTATTGATCTTGTATGAAATTAAAGAATGGCGACCAAGCTCTGACTCTGCCTGTCAAGGTTCGAATCCTTGTCCCCCAGCCAATCATTTCACCGTGTGTTGCTCTTCGCTTAATCTTCCCATAAGCTTTCCCAAAACAATGGGAGACATTAGCAATGGCCACTGAACGTAAACTGGGTTTTAACACGCTGCAAATTCATGCGGGCACAGCACCTGATACGGCAACGGGTGCAAGGCAAGTGCCCATCTATCAAACCACGGCTTATGTGTTCCGTGATGCGGATCACGCGGCAAAATTATTCAACCTGCAAGAAGTGGGTTACATTTATTCACGGCTTACAAACCCAACGGTTTCTGCTTTGGCCAATCGCATTTGCGCGCTTGAAGGCGGGGCTGGTGCCATCTGCTGTTCATCAGGCCATGCGGCCCAAATTATGGCGCTGTTCCCGCTGATGGGGCCCGGCAAAAATATCGTGGCTTCAACCAGGCTTTATGGCGGTACCATCACACAATTCAGCCAAACCATTAAGCGTTTTGGTTGGTCTGCTAAATTTGTAGATTTCGATGATTTGGCCGCCGTTAAGGCCGCCATTGATGATAACACAAGGGCCGTGTTCTGCGAGTCAATTGCCAACCCCGGCGGCTATATCACCGACCTTGATGCGATTTCTAAAATATCAGATGCGGCGCACATTCCGTTGATTGTCGATAACACATCGGCAACGCCCTATCTGTGCAAACCGATTGAACACGGCGCAACCTTGGTGGTTCATTCAACCACAAAATATCTAACTGGCAACGGAACAGTGACAGGCGGTTGTGTTGTTGATAGCGGCAAATTTGATTGGGCCAAATCTGGCAAATTTCCATCACTGTCTGAACCTGAACCCGCCTATCATGGTTTGGTATTCCACCCCACTTTGGGTGCCATGGCCTTCACGTTCCACTCCATCGCCATTGGTCTGCGTGACCTTGGCATGACGATGAACCCACAAGGTGCTCATTATACGTTGATGGGCATTGAAACACTTTCCCTGCGTATGGAACGCCACGTGGCCAATGCTTTGAAAGTGGCAGCGTGGTTGGAGAAAGATCCGCGTGTTGAATATGTCACGTATGCGGGTTTAAAATCATCGCCCTACTATAATCGCATCAGCAAAATTTGCCCCAAGGGTGCAGGCGCCATTTTCACCTTTGCATTGAAAACGGGTTATGATGGCTGCGTTAAATTGGTTGATCACGTAAAGTTGTTCAGCCATGTCGCGAATTTAGGCGACACACGTTCATTGATCATCCATTCAGCCTCCACAACACATCGCCAACTGAACGAAGCCCAGCAAAAGGCAGCAGGCGCTTCACCCAATGTTGTAAGGCTTTCGATTGGCATTGAAGATGTGGAAGATATTATTGCCGATCTTGATCAAGCGATGGGCTAACGCACCGCAAAATATTATATTGCAGCAGGTTTTAAAATTTTTTAAAATGCTAAAATCAAAATCTATTCATTGTTGAGAGTACATCTTTATGAAAAAATTTATTGCACTTGCAAGCTTCATCACCCTCATTGCCTCTGCAGCAGCAGCCCCCGCTGAAAACCCTGATGGCAAATGGCAGATGGGAAACCTGACAATCGCGGTGCGCCATTGTGGCGGCGAATTGTTGTGCGGCAACATCGTTTCATTGGGTGCCAGGTTAAACCCTGATGGAACCGAAAAATTGGATTGGAAAAATCCAAATCCGGAACTGCGCAAACGCCATGTTGTTGGCATTCCCATTTTTCAAGGCATGGCCCCCAATGGCCCCAATAAATGGAAAGGTGTGATTTACAGCGCCGATGATGGCAACACCTATCGCTCTTATGCAACGGTCAACGGCAGCAATATGGATGTGCAAGGTTGTTGGGGGCCGTTTTGCAAAACGTTGAAATTCGTTCGCGTTCAATAATCAAAATTCAATTCGCTTGGGCCAAACCCTGCCCCGCAGCAACGCCACTGGCCCAAGCCCATTGAAAATTATACCCGCCCAACCAACCGGTTACGTCAACCGCTTCACCGATTACATAAAGGCCGTTTGCATGTTTTGCTTCCATGGTTTTGGAAGATAAATCATTGGTATCAACCCCTCCAACCATCACTTCGGCCTTGGCATAGCCTTCAGTTTCAGCGGGCTTGAAGCGCCAGCTTTTCAGCCGCGTGGCAATTTTTTCTAATGATGTTTCTGCGGCCAAACTGTCTGCCAAACGTTGCGGCACAAATTCGCCCAACAGTGTTTTCTGTTCAACCTTTGGGCGTTCATGGCGGCGGCGTTTCAGCTCTGTCACAAGATCGCGTGCCGGAGCAAAATCTAACTCAATCTCGTCTTGGTGTTTTAGATAAGATGAGATTTGCAAAATCGCCGGGCCAGATAATCCGCGATGGGTGAACAATACGCTTTCAGCAAATTTGGTTTTGCCACATTGCGCAATGGCGGGCAGTGCCACGCCTGAAAGGGCTGTGTAAAACTCCAACTCATCGGCCGCTGCTTTCAAAGGCACCAAGCCCGGCTTGGGTGCCACAACATTCAAACCAAATTTTTTCGCCAAATCTAAAGCAAACCCCGATGCGCCCATTTTTGGAATCGACAATCCACCCGTGGCCAACACCACATTTTTTGTAAGCATTGCACCTTGCGATGTTTCAACGCGAAATTCATCGGCCTTGCTCGCATCAGAAATTTTGCAATTTAAAATAATTTGAACGCCCACGGCGGCACATTCATCCAGCAGCATTTTAACAATCTGCTTGGCCGAGCCATCGCAAAACAATTGGCCCAGTGTTTTCTCATGCCACGCAATTTTATGTTTGGCGACGAGGGCCAAAAAATCTTGCGGTGTGTATCGGCTTAAAGCCGACCTTGCAAAATGTGAGTTGTCTGAAATGAAATTGTTTGGCGTTGTGCCAATGTTGGTAAAATTGCACCGCCCGCCGCCAGAGATTAAAATTTTTGCGCCAGCAATGGTGTTGTGGTCCAGCACGGCCACACGCAAACCGCGTTTTCCGGCCTCAATGGCACACATTAACCCGGCTGCACCAGCACCAATGATGATGGCATCAAAGCTTCTGGTTTGAGACAAATTCATTGTTCAGCTAAATCTGCTTTCGCATGCGCGCCAATCAAACTTGCCGCGATGAAAACCTTTGCCAATTTTAATTTGTGCTGCATGGTGTGAGATCTCAGCTCTACACCAATGCAGACGTTAGCAAAATATTTTTTGCGACATAACACAAGAAAGCAAAGAGAAGTCACCTTCTTCTCCTTTGTTTATCTTTCAGGCAGCAGACCGGCCGGCCACGCGGCGTTTTAATTGATCAATGGTGTGGGCCAAGCTGGTTTCTTCAGCATCTTGCAGTGTCGTTACGACAACTTCCGCAGCAGAGCCTTTCTGCAACCAAGTGGGCGCATCAGCAGCGTCTTGCAGTTCAGCAGCGCTTGCGACAATGGCACAGGCGCGGGCCCAATGTTCTTCGGCTAATCCTTCGGGTTTGCCTTCATCTTCCCAAATTTTATGCGCCACAGAACGAATTTCTTCATCCATCTCTGGGGTGTGGTGTTGATGTTCGGTCATGCCAGTCTCCTGAGTTTAAAACACATTGAGACGCAACAAACTCACACATCGTGATTCTGTTGGGTTAGCACGAAAATTAGCAAAATTAAATCTTAAGTTTATTAAAATATTAAAATATACTTTAAGTTGAAAAAAGTGGCGGTTCAAAGCCTCCCACAGCGAGTTCGACTGCTGCCGAAATGCGCAGCACTTTGCGATCTTCAAACATGCGCCCTACAATTTGCAAGCCTACAGGCATGCCATTGGCAGCAATTCCACAGGGCACAGATGCAGCTGGCTGCTGGGTGAGATTGAAGGGATAAGTCAGCGGCGTCCAATTCACCCATTTGCCTTTATGATCAGGGTCACCTGGCTGCAACCTTCCGGCTTCAAACGCGGTGATCGGCATTGTGGGCAACAACAACGCATCAAACTTTTCCATAAACTGGCGCATCTGACTTCCCAGTTCACCGCGCGCCTTGGTGGCGGCAATCATCTCATCAATGGAAATTGATTTGGATTGTTCGACCACGTCACGAAGTGCAGGCTCAAGCAATGCCAGTTTATCCTCGCCCAAATGCCCAAACGCCGCGCGCACGCCCAACCACCACACGGTGCGAAACGTTGCGGCGGGGTCTTTAAATTTGGGGCCAATTTCCACAATCTTGGCTCCGGCTTTGCGAAGCTTGGCCACGGCGGCTTTTACGAGTCGGGCCACGTCATCTTCCACAGCCACGTCAAAACCCAACTTGGGCGAATAGGCAAAAACCATGTCCTTCACGTCGCGCTTCAATTTATGCGCATAATCCAAGGCGTCATAAGGCAGTGAATGCCAATCGCGCGCATCAGGCTTGGTAATTTCATCCATCATTAAAGCAGCGTCTTCCACATTCCGCGTCATTGGGCCGATGTGAGCAACCGTTCCAAAGGGTGAAAGCGGCCAAGCGGGCACACGCCCGAATGAAGGTTTCAAACCATAAACCCCAGTGAAAGAGGCTGGAATGCGAATAGATCCTCCACCATCCGTGCCCAACGCAAGTGGTGCATATCCCGCTGCCAAGCCTGCGGCAGAACCGCCAGATGATCCGCCGGGTGTTCTATCTAAATTCCATGGATTGCGGGTAATTCCCGTCAAAAGAGAATCAGTAACGCCCTTCCAGCCAAATTCTGGTGTTGTGGTCAGCCCCATAAAAACGGTGCCAGCCTCACGAAGTCTTGCCACACTTGGCGCATCATAAAGCCAGTCTTGATTGACGTTGACGGTTTTAGAGCCCCGCAAAGTGGGCCAACCTTTCACCAAAAGCAGGTCTTTGATCAACAGCGGAACGCCATCCACGGGCCCAATATTGGCCTTTTTATGCCAGCGCCTTTCGCTTGCACGTGCTTGTTTTAATGTGGTTTTTTCATCAACGAGAGACATGGCGTTAATCTTGCCATCCAGCGCCGCAATCTGGCCTAAGCAGGCGCGCGCCACGTCAACGGGTGACACCTCGCCGCGTTTGAAAAGCTTTGTCAATTGTGTGGCAGAAAGCCAATGCAGGTCTGAGGTTGTCACAACAAGTTCCTAATTTGGTCCAATTTCAGCGGAACTTTAATCACATTCGCCCGTTATTAAAACAGCCAACATACACGAAACATAAACGGCAGATGAACAAGGCATTCAGCAATGGTTACGGCACAACGATCTAAGTTCCTCCCAACAACAACACGGGAGATTAACACCATGATCCGCTACACACTCTTTGTTCTCGCAATCGCAGGCACAGCAGCAACCGCCATTGCCAGCGTTAAGCAACATGATCAATTCGCGATCACCGATCCAACAGCCACTACGGTGATCTACAAAACCTCAACAGCGGTGCAAACCCACAAAGACATTCTGCAAAAATGCGCCGTTGAGGATTGTTCAGACACGCAAAGCTAAATTTATCCTTTCCGGTTTTGTGCCCCTCTGCCGGAAGGGACTTAGGAACCGGGGCAGCGAGATCAAGTGTTAGATCGACAAACCCGACCCCACGGCCGATCTGCCACCCTTAACGCTTCGGTTCCACTTTTTCTCCCCAACTGAGGTCCCCTGCAAGGTAACTCAGCCCTCTAGAAACCCTGGCCTCTCCCGCCAGGGTTTTTTATTGCCAACACCTCGCCAATTCTAAACCCCAGATGAACGGCCCGTTCAGTCCACATTCCAACGTGGTGATGCAACTTATCTGCAGTTCAAACGTTATTAGAATTGGAACAGATTATGAAAACCATAGCAATCACATTAATTCTCGCCATCGCCTTTCTCTCGGCTGCTGCCTTTGCTGGCAACACTGTTCCCGCCCCGTCGTCTTCGGGTTTCAGCGTGGTTTACAAAACCAATAATTAATCTGCGTTTTGCAAATTCGTCCTTCTTTTTTGGGGGGAGCGAATACAGCGGGCGCGACTGGGCCAGACAAGCCCCCGTTCTAAGCACGGTTGCCCCGCTGTTATTTATTTCTGACTGTATTTTCTAAAGACACAAGACCGCTTCAACGCGCATTTTCCGCACTGCACAAAAAACTATCCACAGGGGTTGGAATCTCACCCTGTTCTGTGTAGGAAACACGAAATCAGGATTCCCGACACATGCCCAAACGCACCGACATTAAATCCATCCTCATTATTGGGGCGGGACCAATCATTATCGGCCAAGCTTGCGAATTTGACTATTCCGGAACCCAAGCCTGCAAGGCGCTGAAGGCCGAGGGATATCGCGTCATCCTTGTCAATTCGAACCCTGCCACCATTATGACAGACCCTGATCTGGCAGATGCAACCTACATCGAACCCATCACACCCGAAGTGGTGGCCAAGATTATTGAAAAAGAACGGCCCGATGCAATCTTGCCCACCATGGGTGGCCAGACTGCTTTGAACACGGCCCTCAGCCTCAACAAAATGGGCGTTCTTGAAAAATACAATGTGGAATTGATCGGCGCAAAAGCTGAAGCCATCGACATGGCTGAAGACCGTGAATTGTTCCGCGAGGCCATGAAGCGCATTGGCTTGGAAACGCCACGCTCGCGGCTTGCCAATGCGTCAGTTGCCAAAGATGCCGATAAAGCCGCTTTCAGCGAAGGCCGCGCGGCAACCCCCGACAAAGAAGCCTTTGAACGCAAATGGGCCGAAGGCGAGGCTGATCGCCAACGCAATTATCGCAGCCGCGCCATGGTAGAAGCTTTTGAAGCCATGTTGGATGTGGGTCTTCCCTGCATTATTCGCCCGTCGTTCACGCTTGGCGGCACCGGCGGCGGCATTGCTTATAACCGCGAAGAATTTTTCGACATTGTTGAAAAAGGCTTGGACGCTTCACCCACCGCCGAAGTGTTGATTGAAGAATCTGTGCTGGGCTGGAAAGAATATGAAATGGAAGTTGTTCGCGACACCGCGGACAATTGCATCATTGTGTGCTCGATCGAAAACATTGACCCGATGGGTGTTCATACGGGAGACTCTATCACCGTGGCACCTGCCCTGACGCTGACAGATAAAGAATATCAAATCATGCGCAATGCCTCCATTGCGGTGTTACGTGAAATTGGCATCGAGACGGGGGGCTCTAACGTTCAGTTCGGCGTTAACCCAGCAGATGGCCGCTTGGTGGTGATTGAGATGAACCCGCGCGTTTCGCGGTCTTCGGCCCTTGCCTCAAAAGCCACTGGCTTTCCGATTGCCAAAATTGCCGCTAAATTAGCGGTTGGTTATACGCTGGATGAATTGTCGAACGACATTACAGGCGGAGCAACTCCAGCCTCGTTTGAACCTTCGATTGATTATGTGGTTGTGAAAATTCCGCGCTTTGCTTTTGAAAAATTCCCAGGTGCTGCACCGCTTCTCACCACGGCAATGAAGTCTGTGGGTGAAGTGATGGCCATTGGCCGCAACTTCCAAGAGGCTATGCAAAAAGCCTTGCGCGGACTTGAAACGGGCCTCAGTGGTTTTGATGAAGTTGCCATCGCTGGTCTGGGTGAGGGTGATGATCGCAACGTTATTCGCGGTGCCTTGGCACAACCCACGCCCGATCGTTTGTTGAAAATTGCCCAAGCTTTACGACACGGCACAAGCGTTGAAGAAATTTTCGCGGCCTGCAAATATGAGCCATGGTTCATTCGCCAAATTCAAGAAATTGTTGAAACTGAAAAGCGAATCCAAAACAATGGCTTGCCCAATGATGCGGAGAATTTACGCAAACTGAAAGCCATGGGCTTTTCAGATCAACGCTTGGCAAAACTTGCGGGCATAAAAGAAGAACGTGTTGCCAAACACCGCGCCAAATTAAAGGTTCATCCGGTGTTCAAACGCATTGATACATGCGCCGCTGAATTTGCCTCCCCCACAGCCTATATGTATTCAACATACGAAACGGGATTGGCTGGCCCCGTCGGATTCACCGACAAAGCAAAAAGAGATGGGAATGAGGCCAAACCTTCGGAAAAGCAAAAGGTAATCATTCTTGGCGGCGGCCCCAACCGCATTGGCCAAGGCATTGAGTTTGATTATTGCTGCTGTCATGCCTGCTTTGCTTTGCATGATGCGGGCTATGAATCCATCATGGTCAACTGCAACCCTGAAACCGTGTCGACAGACTATGATACATCTGATCGGTTATATTTCGAACCGTTGACCGCCGAAGATGTTTTGGAAATCATCCGCGTTGAACAAAGCAATGGCACCTTAAAAGGCGTGATTGTGCAATTCGGCGGGCAAACGCCATTAAAGCTTGCCAATGCGCTGGAAGCCGCAGGCGTTCCCATCTTGGGCACCACGCCTGATGCCATTGATTTGGCTGAAGACCGTGAACGGTTCTCGAAGCTTGTGAAAAAACTGAAATTGAAACAGCCCGAAAACGGCATGGCTTATTCAGGCGCTGAAGCCAAAAAAATTGCCAAGCGCATCGGCTATCCCGTAGTTATTCGCCCCTCCTATGTTCTGGGCGGCCGCGCCATGGAAATTGTGAAAGATGACGCAGGCCTCCAGCGCTATATCACTGAGGCCGTTGTGGTGTCGGGCAATTCACCAGTGCTGATCGACTCCTATTTAAGTAACGCCATTGAAGTGGACGTCGATGCGATCTGCGATGGCAAAGATGTTTTCATAGCTGGTGTGATGGAACACATTGAAGAAGCGGGCATCCATTCAGGAGACAGCGCCTGCTCCCTGCCGCCCTATTCATTGAAAGCACCAATTATCGCAGAGCTTGAGGTGCAAGCCAAAAAGCTGGCCCTGGCGCTGAATGTTGTGGGCCTGATGAATGTGCAATTTGCTGTGAAGGATGATGAGATTTACATTCTCGAAGTCAATCCACGCGCTTCACGCACAGTGCCCTTTGTGGCCAAGGTGATGGGCATTCCCGTGGCAAAAATTGCCGCCCGCGTCATGGCTGGCGAAACACTTGAAAGCTTCAAGTTAACCCGCAAGAAGTTAAGCCATGTTGCTGTTAAAGAAGCAGTTTTCCCATTCAATCGCTTCCCCGGCGTTGATGTTCTTTTGGGCCCTGAAATGCGCTCCACTGGCGAAGTGATGGGCCTAGACCGCACCTATGACATGGCCTTTGCGAAAGCCCAGCTTGGCGCCGGCATGCGCATGCCGGTTTCGGGAACAGTGTTCATTTCGGTAAAAGAAGCAGATAAAGCCAAGGCACTTGCGTCCGTCAGAAAGCTTGTTGAAATGGGCTTTGCAATAAAGGCTACAGGCGGCACCCACAGCTATCTTGAAAGCAAAGGCGTGCCATCGATCAAAATCAACAAAGTATTGGAAGGCCGGCCGCACATTGTTGACGCAATCAAAAACGGCGATATCGCCTTGGTACTGAACACCACCGAATCGCGTTCATCTGAATCCGATTCAAAATCAATTCGCCAAACGGCGGTGATGCAAAAGGTGCCTTATTATACAACGCTGCCCGGCATCATCAGCGCCACCAAAGCCATCGCGGCCAACAAGGCAGGTGCCATTGAAGTTCGCCCCTTGCAGGATTATTTCAAATGAAAAAAATCTCTTTCATCTTGGGGGTTTACCTATGCCTTGCTGGCCAAGGCCAAGCAGTCGAAGTGAACGGCATAGACTTTCTTGATAACTTGGTGACCAAACCCAACGATCATACCATTTTAGACAGCCTGCAAATCCATCGCAAACCCGCTGTTGGCCCGCTTAAAGGCATGGATGCTGTGCAAGCGGTTCTGAACAAGGCGATCATTTTTCACGATGGCAAGATGATGGTGACATATCGCTTCACTGACGCGCTGCATGTGATCGTGAAGGTCGATGATAAAGTGATCAAAGCCAATATTATGGAAGATGTAATCAGCCACAAAATTTGTTTTGATTATCGCGGCAAAGCCAATTCTTATTGTTCAAGCCTTGAATATCTGCCCGGCAAATTCACGTTCCGCAATGATGAAACCCACCCCTTGGATGCCATTGTGATTGAAGGCATTGGCAAATAACCTTCAAACAGACGTAAACCCATTATCCACCATCAGCTGCGCGCCATTCACAAAGCTGGCCTCATCACTTGCCAAGAATAATGCGGCGCGTGCAACTTCTTCAGGCTCACACATACGCCCTTGGGCCGCCATGATTGCGGCCTCAGAAACATCCACGCCCAAAGCCTGAAGCTCTTTCACTTCACGAATGCCATGAGGCGTTTGCACAAAGCCCGGGCAAACCGCGTTGCAGCGAATGCCGCGATCCCGAAACTCAACCGCAATGGCGCGGGCAAATTGATGGCAGGCGCCTTTGCTGGTGCAATACAAAACCTCCATCGGCGTTGCCGCAATGGCGGAAATAGACGATGTGCACACGATAGATCCGCCACCCGCCGCAATCATTTGCGGCAACACGGCCTTGGTCATCATAAACATGCTTTTCACGTTGATATCCATCAACCAATTATAATCATCGTCGGTGGTTTCCAAAAACGGCTTGATCACAATCGTGCCCGCATGGTTGAACAACACGCGAATGGGGCCGAACGCAGTTTTCACAACATCCACCGCCGCCGAAATATCAGCGGCTTTGGAAACATCAGCCTTGGCAAACACCGCTTTGCCGCCCGCCCGCGTAATCTCGGCAACTATGGCTAGGCCAGCATCTTCATTGCGGTCCACAACTCCAACAGCCGCCCCCTCGACTGCAAACAGCCTTGAAGCCGCCCCGCCCATGCCCGTGGCACCCCCTGAAATCAGTGCAACTTTTCCGGCTAACCTGCCCGCCATATGAAAATCCTTCCTTATTTTGTCGCTGATCTTGCAAAATCGCACGAATTAGTCCATCTTAAAGCATGCCCGGCTGGGAGTTAATCCCAAAGCCGGGTTGATTTTTGATAAGGTGACCGAGATGGAAAAAGTTCCGATGACGATGGAAGGCTATGCTTCCATGCAGGATGAAGTGAAAACGCTGAAATCAGTTGAACGCCCGCGTATCATCCACGCCATCGAAGAAGCACGCGCCCATGGTGACTTGTCTGAAAACGCCGAATATCACGCCGCCAAAGAAGCCCAAAGCTGGAATGAAACCCGCATTGGTGAACTTGAAGACAGGCTTGGCCGCGCCGAGGTGATCGACACCGCTAAACTTTCGGGCGAAACCATCAAATTTGGCGCAAAACTTTTGTTGATCGACGAAGATACCGACAAGGAAATCAAATACCAAATCGTGGGTGATTTTGAGGCTGATGTTAAATTCGGCCGCATCTCAATCTCATCGCCAATCGCGCGTGCCCTCATCGGCAAAAAGCAAGGCGACCGTGTGGAGGTGAACACTCCCGGCGGTGGCAAAAGCTATGAGATAAAAAAAGTCGCGTGGAACTAGGGAAGCGATCTTTTTGATGAGCAGCCATGGAACAGCA
>JANXRO010000269.1 GCA_025356765.1 Hyphomicrobiales bacterium
GTGAGAAATACGTCAACTAGCGGCGTATCCTTCCTCGCTCTACATGCCCGCTGCCCTAAGACCAAGAACTTCAGGTGAACAAATTCTCCGGACATTCTCCGGACAAGGCACTTTTTGCGGTTCAAAATATATGTCTAACTATTTGAAATCATTGGCGCACCCGACAGGATTCGAACCTGTGACCTCTGCCTTCGGAGGGCAGCGCTCTGATCCAGCTGAGCTACGGGTGCATTAACTTCGTTCTATAGACGAGGGAAAGCTGGCGCGCAAATTGCAAATCCTCTGAAAGGCGCATTGTTGTGCCGAAGTGAGACGGGCGCAATGGAAACTTTAAAACAACGTGTGAATTGGGTGGACTATGCAAAAGGCATTTGCATTGTTCTGGTTGTAGCCATGCATTCAACTTTGGGTGTTGAAAAAGCTGTGGGCGAAGTTTCAGCCCTTCACGGGTTTATCGATTGGGCAAAACCATTTCGCATGCCTGACTTTTTTATGATCTCAGGGCTTTTTTTGGCAAGCCGCATTCAGCGCCCGTGGCGCGGGTTTCTTGACACAAAATTCGTTCACTTTGCATATTTCTACGTGTTGTGGATGTCGATCCAGTTTCTATTCAAAGGCCATGACATTTATCAAACTTCGGGCGCATTGGGTTTGCTGCACGATTATGCACTTGGGTTTCTAGAGCCCTTTGGCACGTTGTGGTTTATTTATATGTTGGCCATTTTCTTTGTGGTGACGAAAGCGCTGATCAAAGCGCCGCCACTGTTGGTATTTGCGGTTGCAGCACTTTTAGAAATGGCCCCCATTGAAACCGGCCATTTGTTGATCGATGAATTTGCCTCACGATATGTTTATTTCTTCGCGGGTTATTGGTTGGCAAAAAATATTTTCAAATTCGCAGATGAAATGAACAAGAGCTCAGCCTTTCACATTTTTGTGGGTCTGTTGTTGTGGGGCGTTGCGAATTTCATATTGGTAAAAACCGGCTGGGCCGCTCAACCCGGTGTGGGCCTTTGCTTGGGGTTCATTGGCGCTGGTGCGGTTATCAGCATGGGGGTTTGGTTTTCGAAATTCGGCTGGGCACATGCTTTGCAATATTTGGGCAAGAATTCAATCGTGGTATATCTGGCTTTCTTCTTGTTCATGGCGTTCACACGCACGCTTCTGTTGCGTTATGTGCCAAACTTAAATTTAACCGCGATGTCTTTGCTCACAACAGCTGCTGGCGTTGCCGGGCCGGTGATCTTGTATCAACTGACTAAGAATACAATGTTGAACTTTCTTTTTAAGCGCCCAGAATGGGCAAGACTGGCGGAACAGCCAAAGCAATGGCATAACCCTTCGCATGTCTCAAAATCTCAACCCAGTCTCAACCTTAAAGCCCGGTGATCATGTCTATTTGATTGATGGTTCGGGCTATATTTTCCGAGCTTATCATGCTCTGCCGCCGCTAACGCGCAAGAGTGATGGTTTACCAGTGGGAGCCGTGCAAGGATTCTGCAATATGTTGTGGAAGTTGCTTGAGGAGAAACGGGGAGATAAAAAACCTACTCATTTGGCCGTAATTTTTGATCATTCTGGCAAAACCTTTCGTAATGATTTTTACCCTGAATATAAAGCCCATCGTCCTGAAGCGCCGGCAGATTTGCGCCCGCAGTTTGGTTTGATCCGCCAAGCCACCAGAGCCTTTAATGTTGCTTGTGTGGAGATGGAAAATTTTGAAGCCGATGATTTAATCGCCACCTATACAAGACAGGCTGTTCAGGCCGGAGCCACAGTTCGCATTGTGACGTCAGACAAAGATCTGATGCAACTGGTTAAACCGGGTGTGATGTTGCTTGATACTATGAAGGACAAGGAAATCTCAGACGCTGAGGTGTTTGAGAAATTCGGTGTGACACCAGACAAGGTGATTGAGGTTCAGGCGCTGGCCGGAGATTCAGTTGATAATGTGCCCGGTGTTCCAGGTATTGGTTTGAAAACTGGTGCTGAATTAATTAATCTCTATGGCGATGTTGAAACTTTGCTGGCCAAAGCCAGTGAGATTAAACAAAATAAGCGGCGCGAAAATTTGATAGCCTTTGCCGAACAGGCACGCATTTCCAAGCGATTGGTGACACTTGATCAACATGTTCCAACTAAGGAACATCTGGATAGTTTCGCTGTCCACAGCCCGCGTGCTTCTGAGCTTATTGGTTTTTTGAAGGCGTTGGAGTTTACCAGCTTCACTCGAAAGATTGCCGCGGCACTTGATGCCAACAACGATGCGATTGATCCTGTTCCCATCACATTCACGCATTGGCCGCCAGAAGGCGGCGAGATTGCGGCACCTGAACAACCAAAATCCCTGATGGCGGAAATGTATAAGGGCCATCGCAAGGCTGATCCTGTACCAGTGGAAGATCTGGCCGCCAGTCTTCGCGCCATTCCTGTTGTTCACGCAGAGTATGAAACGGTAACGTCGATTGCAGCATTGGATCAATGGATCGCCACAGCGTTGAACCAAGCCTATGTTTGCATTGATACTGAAACAGATTCACTTGATGCAATGCAGGCCAATATTGTGGGCGTGTCGCTGGCCACTGCACCGGGCAAGGCGTGTTATATACCTTTGGCTCATCAAGCCGCAGGCGAGGGCCTGTTTGGCGGTGGCTTGTTAGAAGGGCAAATCAACCGCGATCAGGCACTGGCGAAAATAAAATTGCTGTGCGAAGCGCCGCATGTTTTGAAAATTGGCCAAAACCTGAAATATGATATGTTGGTGCTCTCGCAGCATGCAATTTCTGTTGCTCCGATTGACGATACAATGTTGCTTTCTTACGTCGTTGAATCAGGCGATGTGGGCCACGGCATGGATGAGTTGTCTGAACGCCATTTAGGCCACAAGCCAATCTCGTTCAAATCGGTGGCAGGAAGTGGCAAAGGCCAAATTACATTTGATCGTGTGCCAATTGATAAGGCAACGGCCTATGCGGCAGAAGATGCAGACATAACGCTGCGACTTTGGATGGTTTTAAAAGACAAGCTGAACCAGATTAAAAAAGTGACAGTGTATGAAACACTGGAGCGTCCGCTCATTCCTGTTTTGACGCAGATGGAACGTGAGGGCATTGAAGTTGACAGAAATGTTCTGGCAAAACTGTCGGCTGAATTTGCCACAAAACAAGCTGCCATTGAAATTGATATTCACAAATTGGCGGGCCAGCCTTTCAACATAGGTTCACCGAAACAACTGGGCGATATTCTATTTGGCAAAATGGCTTTGCCAGGCGGTAAAAAAACCGCCACGGGTGCTTGGAGCACAGATGCCAGCGCCTTGGATGATTTGGCAACCCAAGGCGTTGAACTGGCGCAACGGGTTTTGGATTGGCGGCAATTGGCCAAATTGCGCTCAACCTATACCGAAGCTTTACCCACATTTATCAACCCGCAAACAGGCCGTGTTCACACGTCTTATGCAATGGCCTCAACGTCCACGGGCCGCTTGTCTTCGACTGATCCAAATCTGCAAAACATTCCGGTGCGCACCGATGATGGCCGACGCATCAGAACTGCTTTTATTGCGCCAGTTGGATCAAAGTTGATCAGCGCCGATTATAGCCAGATTGAATTGCGCGTGCTGGCCCACGTGGCCGATATTCCACAATTGAAAAAAGCCTTTGCCGATGGTTTGGATATTCATGCCATGACAGCCAGCGAAATGTTTGGCGTGCCCATTGAGGGCATGGATGGATCCGTGCGCCGCCGCGCCAAGGCCATCAATTTTGGTATTATTTATGGCATATCGGCTTTTGGATTGGCCAACCAACTCTCAATCAGCCGTGAGGAAGCAGGCGAATACATTCGAACATATTTCAAACGCTTCCCCGGTATAAAAGACTATATGGAAGAAACCAAAGCCAAGGCCCGCGCCAACGGATTTGTGGAAACGATATTTGGGCGACGCATGCATTTCCCGCGCATCAATTCGCCGAACCCTTCAGAAAAAGCTTTTCTGGAACGCGCTTCGATCAACGCGCCCATTCAAGGTTCTGCTGCTGATATTATTCGCCGCGCCATGGTTCGCATGATGCCTGCTTTGAAAGAGCAGGGGGCTAAAGCCCGCATGCTTTTGCAGGTGCATGACGAATTGATCTTTGAATGCCCAGAAGGCGAGGCAGCAAGCACCTGCGAAATTGTCAAAAAAGTAATGATAGATGCGCCCAACCCTGCTCTTAAAATGTCTGTGCCTTTGCAAGTTGATGCAAGGGCTGCAAACAATTGGGACGAGGCACATTGAATAATGAAACTGCTGCTGATCGAAGATGACAAAGCCACGGCAGACCATCTCTGCCAAGGCCTTCGGGAGAATGGTCATTCAGTGGTTCACGCAGCAACCGGCACAGCGGGTCTGGCCAGAGCCATAGCCGAAATATATGACGCGCTGATTATCGACCGCATGGTGCCCGAGCTTGATGGTTTATCGCTCGTCAAAAAATTGCGCAGTGCAGGCAATCATACGCCCGTTTTAATGCTCACCACCATGTCTGGCCTTGATGATCGGGTGGAAGGGTTGGAAGCAGGTGCCGATGATTATTTGGTAAAACCTTTTGCCATGATTGAAGTGGTGGCGCGGCTGAATGCTTTAACCCGCAGGCCCCAACCCAACGCAGTGCAAACGTCTTTGCGCGTGGGCGAAGTTGAAATGAATTTGCTTAAGCGCGAAGTGCATCGTGGTGGAAAGCTTCTCGATTTGCAGCCGCAAGAATTTAAATTGCTCGAATATTTGTTGCGAAGCCAAGGCCGTGTTGTCACCAAAACCATGTTGCTGGAACATGTGTGGGGTTTCAACTTTGATCCGCAAACCACAGTTGTTGAAACGCATATGAGCAGGCTTCGTGCCAAACTTGATAAGGGTTTTGAGAAGGCCATGCTGCAAACCACACGCGGCGTGGGCTATCGTCTTGTTTTTTAACAATCGAATTTTCAACACAATCAGTTTTCGTTTGGCAGCCCTTTGTGCCTTGTTATTTGCGGCGTGCTTGGGCCTGTTGCTAACCTTTAATTATTATAGCACCAGTGCCGCACTTGAAGATCAATTGCGAGCCCGCATCCGCGATGATTTTAACACTTTTACGCAAGAATCTGATGCCGAAGGCTCTGAGTCTGTGATCAAAGAAATTACCGAGCGGGTGGCCAGGCCTTATGATCCCGGAAGTTATTTTTATGTGGCGGGCCCATCTGGCGCAAAGCTGGTTGGAAATTTAAATTTCATGCAACCAAAGTTGGGTTGGCAGAAACTGCCCCCCGGCTTTGCCAAGGATAAAACCCGAGAAGTTTGGGGCCAAGGCAAAATGTTCACCGGTGGTTATTATATTTTTGCGGGGCAAGATGCATCACGTGTGTTAAGTGCCCGCCAAAATTTGATCTATTCTTATTTCTGGTCCGGCCTGCTTGCGGCCATTTTGGCACTTGTGGCCGGACTTGTGTTGAGTCGCAGCTTTTTAAAACGCATCGATGCCATCAATCACACCAGCATTGCTATTGTTAAAGGCAACTTGAAAGAACGCATACCCCTACGCGGCACCTCTGATGAAATTGATCGGCTATCTGGAAACCTGAATAATTTGTTTGATAACAATCAATCACTCTTGGAAAGTTTGAAACAAGTTTCAAGCGACATTGCCCATGACTTAAGAACTCCACTTTCGCGGCTGCGTAACAGGTTAGAGCAAGCCCGCAGTTCGGCTAAAACCATCAAAGCATTGCACGACCATATTGATGAAGCGATTGTTGATTCAGATCAGCTGTTGTCTACATTTGCAGCCTTGCTGCGCATTGCCCAGATTGAGGCAGGTACGCGCAAATCGGCATTCGCCAAAGTCGATCTTTCAGAAATGGCCGAAAGAATTTGCAGCATCTACCAAGCCGTGGCTGAAGATGAAGGAAAAATATTAGATTGTGAAATTATGCCCAACATTTTTTGCAACGGGGATAGGGAATTGTTATTTCAGTTAGGCGTGAATTTGGTTGAAAACGCTATTCGCCACACTGAACCCGGAACCAAAATCACATTCGCTGTTTTCGCGCCCGCAACCCTACAAGTGAGAGATACAGGCCGTGGCATTCCCGCCGATCAGCGCACTAAAGTACTGGAGCGGTTTCATAGGTTGGATCATGCGCGCTCCTCTCCGGGCAGTGGCTTGGGCTTGGCGATGGTGGCCGCCATTGCCAATTTGCACCACACGACGATAGCCTTGGAAGACAACGATCCAGGCCTGAAGGCGTCAGTCATATTCCAGCCCGCTTGATGGAGAATGGCGCAAACGGATAATGGAGCGGTAAAAATCTACTAGCCACCGATCAAAATCCCTCTAGTCTTCGATAATGTTTTTATCGGTTTTTGAAATTTTCAAAATTGGCATTGGCCCTTCATCCTCTCACACCATGGGCCCGATGGTGGCGGCGTCTCGCTTTATGCAAAGCCTAAACGCTGATGACTGCCAAAAAGCCAAACGCATCACAGCAACATTGCATGGCTCTTTGGCCTTTACGGGCAAGGGCCATGGCACAGATCGCGCAGTGGTTTTGGGGTTGGCAGGGCAGGAGCCTCAAACCCTTAATCCTGATGCTGTTGAAGCAATTTTGGCGGCAACAAGCTCGGTTAGTCTTCAAGGCCATAGTATTTCGTTTAATGCCGCCCAAGATATCATTTTTGATTACGGCCCGGCCTTAAAAGAACATGCCAATGGCATGGTGTTTCGCCTGTTTGATGAGAAACAACACGAAATTTGCAGCGAAACTTATTTTTCAATCGGTGGCGGCTTTGTTCAAACCAAGCTTGAACGTGAATGGTCGCTCACAGAAAAACCCACAAGCTTTAATGTGCCTTATCCATTTCATTCCGCCGCCAGCATGTTGGAAATGGGCCAAGTGTCCAAGCTTTCAATCGCGGCCATGAAGCGGGCCAATGAAACCGTAATTCAATCGGATGCGGAGCTGAACCAAAGCCTCGACACCATTTGGAACGCCATGCAAGCCTGCATCAATCGCGGTCTTGTCACTCAAGGCCAGTTGCCAGGGGGTCTTAAAGTGAAGCGCCGTGCGGCTGATGTTTTTGCCCAACTGAATATGGAACTGGGCAGCAATAATTTACAGCCTCATCGTGTGATGGATTATCTTTCAGTCTATGCCATGGCAGTGAATGAGGAAAATGCGGCAGGCGGCAAAATTGTAACTGCGCCCACCAATGGCGCCGCGGGCGTTGTGCCTGCTGTTATACGATATTATCTCGATCATTGTGTTGGCGCTGATCAAAATGGCATTCGCGTGTTTTTACTCACCGCAGGGGCCATCGGCGGCATTATCAAACACAATGCTTCTATTTCTGGCGCTGAAGTGGGATGTCAGGGCGAGGTGGGGTCAGCTTCTGCCATGGCCGCTGCTGGCCTTTGCGCTGCTTTAGGCGGGACTAATGCCCAAATTGAAAACGCCGCAGAAATCGCCTTGGAACACCACTTGGGCATGACATGCGATCCTGTTGGCGGCTTGGTGCAAGTGCCTTGCATTGAACGCAATGCCTTTGGGGCAGTAAAAGCCGTCACAGCTGCTTCACTGGCCTTGCGCGGTGACGGCGCCCATATTGTGCCGCTTGACGGCTGTATTGAAACTATGCGCCAAACTGGTGTTGATATGAGCGACCGTTATAAAGAAACATCACAAGGTGGTTTGGCTGTGAATGTGGTGGCCTGTTAAAAGGCCTCAGGTGCGAGCATAAATATCATCATAGCGCACAATGTCGTCTTCACCCAGATAATCGCCAAACTGCACTTCAATCACGATCACTTCGCCAGCATGCAAATTTTCCAAACGATGCTTTGCCTGAAAAGGAATATCAATGGATTGGCCACGAACGAGTGCCACAACTTGCGATCCCACCGTAACAGTTGCTGTTCCTGCAACCACAGTCCAATGTTCATAACGGTGCTTGTGGCTTTGCAGCGAAAGGCGGCCCCCTTCATTGACCACAATGCGTTTCACTTTGAAGCCAGGTTGCTCGTCCAACACATAAAATGACCCCCAGGGGCGGTTTTCGCTATAAAGTGACAATTCATTATCCTATTGAACAAGCCAGAGATGGCGATTGACGCGGCCTTCCAGCCTTACTATAAGGGCCCAAAATCCGAAAGCTGTGAAGGGCTTTGAAGTCTTAGACAGACTTTGAAACGAACTCCAGCCCGAATTCAGTTTTAACATTATTTACCAGGACAATTATGGCCAATACATCATCTGCCAAGAAAGCCACCCGCGTTTCAGCACGCCGCGCTTCAATTAACAAAAACCGTCTTAGCCGTGTGCGTGGCACAGTGAAAAAGGTTGAAGAAGCCATTGCCGGCGGCAAGAAATCTGATGCTGAAGCTGCTTTGAAAGCCGCAACTCCAGAAGTCATGCGCGGCGCTCAAAAAGGCGTCATGCACAAGAATGCAGCCTCTCGCAAAGTGTCTCGTTTGACGTTGCGTGTACGCGCGATGCAAGGTTAACTGACTGTAATCTATTCAGTCAGATTGTTTTAAGCCCCGAATGCGCAAGCGGATCGGGGCTTTTCTTTGTCCGACCACTGACTATATGTGACACAAAAAATCTATACAAAATAATGAGTTACAGGAAATGGGAGTAATTTCTAGGTTCCTCGTTAAGACAATATTAAGAATTGAGGCAAGCTAATTGAGTAAATTGGCTGTGGCTTGCACCTCGATCAATAATTCTTAAAGCTTGATTCAGTGATGAAAATCAGTGCTTTAGCGGAAACTAAAAAATCTCAATTCCATTTTTAGCTAAGAAGTTGGTTGATCCGTGTACGGAATGTTCAATGATTCCAGTTGCCACCCACCGCTGTGGCTCGCTAGCGTTTTTTCAACACAAACACTGGCTCTCACCAGCCAGACTTTAAAAATGAACAAAACTCGAGAAAAGCCACTTTCGAGTTTAGGGGGCAGTGGGCACCGTAATCGTTTTGCGGTGTGTTAAGGGGTAAGCGATGAGTACTGAAAACTAGTTAAGGTTTGTATTCTGCGTCGGGGCCTTTGACCTCAATCCAAAATCAATAACGACTTTGCCGACCAAGAAATTGGCGGACAGCAAACTTATGTTCGGATGATGAAATGACACAAACTGTTTCGAAGCTTGAAACACATGATTTAAAATCTGGCTGGCAGCGCGTTTCGACGCGATTAAAAGCTGAATTGGGCGATGATCTTTATAACAGCTGGTTTGCTCGTATGGACGCGGAAGATTTGGCGCAGGCGCACCTTATCGTTTCGGTGCCCACCCGCTTTCTGAAAAGCTGGATTGAAAATCATTATGTCTCCAAACTGCGCAAAACTGCTGAGGCAGAATTTGGTGCGCTAAACAGCGTCAGCGTGCGCGTGCGCCAACAGGGTGACGCGTTTCGTGCTGCAGCTGCCGCCGAAGTGGTGCGCCAGCCAGCGCCGGTGCGCAATGCAGCAACTGCTGCCCAAATTCAAAGCTTGCTTTCGCCCGAACACAAAGGCCCAGCTGAGGCCAGCCAAACTTTTGACAATTATGTCATCGGTTCATCAAATCAACTGGCCCATGCCGCTGTCATGCGCGTGGCCAATGCCATGCCGGGCCAAGTTCTCAGCTTCAATCCGCTTTATATTCATTCGGCCGCAGGATTGGGCAAAACCCATTTGCTTTATGCGCTAAGCCAACGCATTCGCGAAAGCCAGCCCAACCGCAAGGTGTTGATGTTAACAGCAGAGCGCTTCATGTATGGTTTTATTCACGCCATTCGCCAACGCGATACGCTGGCGTTTAAAGACCAGTTTCAAAACATTGATGTTTTGTTGATCGATGATTTTCAGTTTTTGCAGGGCAAGGCCATGCAACAAGAATTTTGCCACGCGTTCAATTCTCTGGTGGATTCAAAACGCCAAGTGGTGATTGCAGCAGACGTGCCACCAGCGCAATTAGATACGATTGATCAACGCATGCGTTCGCGCCTGCTTGGCGGTTTGGTAATTGATATTGAAGCCCCAGATCTTGATCAACGCCGCAAAATTGTTGATCTGCGCCACATGATGATGTTGCAAAATGATGCTTCGGCAGCAATTTCAACTGATGTGCTGGATTTGATCGCCGAACGCATCACCGGCGGTGGCCGCGAACTTGAAGGAGCGCTGAACAAAATTGTCGCCTATCAGCAATTCAACAAAGCGCCCATCACGCTTGATTTGGCATCAATGGTTTTGCGTGACGCGGCGGGCACGGCAGATTTGGGCCGCATTAAAATTGAAGATATTTTAAAAGTGGTCAGCAAACATTTTAACGTTGGCCGCAATGATTTGCTGTCTGCCAGGCGCGCGCGTGAAGTTGTGGTTCCCCGCCAAATTGGTATGTATTTGGCAAAAAAGCTAACCGCTCGTTCCCTGCCAGAAATTGGCCGTCGCTTTGGCGGCAGAGATCACTCAACCGTGCTTCATGCCGTGCGCAAAATTGACGGACAAATGAAGGGTGACGAAAAATTAGCCCGTGAATTGGCCCTGTTGATAAGATTGGTCGAACAGCAATAGACTTGAATTTTATGGCGTTTGCGGCCATTGTCTGCCCCTCTTAAAGGGCTTTCATTGCATGCGTGTCACACTTGAACGATCTGGATTTTTAAAGGCTTTAAACCACGTCCAAAGCGTGGTGGAACGGCGCAACACCATTCCAATTCTATCCAACGTAATGGTTCATGCCTCGGGCAACCAAGTGCGCCTGACGGCGACTGATCTTGATTTGGAAATTGTTGAAACTGTTCCAGCCGACGTGGCCCAGGAAGGTGCAGCAACCGTGCCCGCCCATATGCTGCACGACATTGTGCGTAAATTGCCTGATGGTGCGCAACTGGAATTGAACCAAGCAGGCGACAAGGGCCGCATTGCCATTGTGGCTGGGCGTTCGCGTTTCGCATTGCAATCATTGCCGCCTGAAGATTTTCCAGATCTCTCCAGCGGAGAATTCGGCAACACATTTTCTTTGGCTGCAAGTGATTTGAAATTCTTGATAGAGCGCACGCGCTTTGCGATTTCAACTGAAGAAACACGGTATTATTTGAACGGCATTTATTTCCATGAGGTGCCGCAAGCCAATCAACTGCGCGCTGTGGCAACTGATGGCCACCGCTTGGCCCAAAGCCAAATGGATTTGCCCAGCGGTGCCGCAGGAATGCCCGGCATTATTGTTCCACGCAAAACTGTTTTAGAAATTGTGAAGTTGATGGATGGCGAAGAGGGCGAAGTTGAAGTTTCGCTGT
This sequence comes from Hyphomicrobiales bacterium, assembly GCA_025356765.1. Lineage (GTDB taxonomy): Bacteria > Pseudomonadota > Alphaproteobacteria > Rhizobiales > Aestuariivirgaceae > Aestuariivirga. The sequence continues at coordinate 11,297 of JANXRO010000269.1, forward strand.
CGAGTTCAAAAATCCGTTTTTCTGTCGGCAAGTTGGTGCTCACATCCAAATTGATTGATGGCACATTCCCAGATTATGAACGCGTCATTCCCCGCAACAATGATAAAATTTTGGAAGCAGATACCAAGCAATTTTCAGAAGCGGTGGATCGTGTTTCCACCATCTCGTTTGAAAAAAGCCGGGCTGTCAAACTGTCGCTCTCTGAAGGTAAGCTGGGTATGGTTGTGAACAACCCAGACTCTGGTTCAGCGGAAGAAGAAATTGTCGTTTCTTATGATCGTGACCCGATCGAGATTGGTTTTAACGCGCGATATTTGCTGGATGTTGCCTCACAAGTGAAGGCTGAGACGATGCGGTTTGAATTCAATGATTCAGGTTCACCTACAGTCATCCGTGATCCGAAAGACGCAAAATCGCTTTATGTGCTGATGCCGATGCGGGTTTAACACTTGGCACAAGCGCCACGCTTTGCCATCACCCGATTAACGTTGACTGATTTTCGTAACCACGCAACGTTGCGCATGGAACCAAAACAGGCATTGATCTGCCTCTATGGATTAAACGGTGCAGGCAAGACCAATATACTCGAAGCAATCTCATTGCTGGTGCCGGGCAGGGGCCTTCGCGCCCAACCTTTTTCTGTTCTGGCGCGGTTGAATGGCGCTGGCCCTTGGGCTGTGGCGGCTGAAATTGATATGCCAACGGGCGATGTGAAATTGGGCACAAGCTATGATCAAAGTTTGGGTGAAAATTCTCGCAAGGTTTCAATCGATGGGCAGTTGCAAAAATCATCAGGTACTTTGTCAACCTATCTGAAAATGCTATGGCTCACTCCCGCCCTTGATCGGTTGTTCATGGGGTCAGGCTCTGAACGGCGCCGGTTTTTTGATCGTATGGTGTCAAGCTTTAACGAAGCCCATGCAGGCCATGTTTCAACCTTCGAAAAACTGATGCGCGAGAGAAATGCTTTGCTGCAAGATTATGCGCCAGATCGGGCGTGGCTTTCCACTCTGGAAACCCAAATGGCAGAACAAGCAATTGCAATTGCGGTGGCTAGAAACGAGGCCGCAACCGTGTTGGCGCGTCACTTTGCATCGGGGGCTGCGCAAGGGCCTTTTCCGTGGGGCGTGTTGCAACTTCATGGCGAAATTGAAGACTTGGTGGCCCATAAACCTGCCGTGCAAGCAGAGGACGAATACGCTATGATTTTGCATGATTCGCGGGGGGCTGACCGAGCCCAAAATCGCACTTTGAAAGGCCCCCACCGCACAGATTTTTCTGTGCAGCACGGGCCAAAATCCACGCCAGCGGAACTGTGTTCTACAGGCGAGCAAAAGGCACTGTTGATCGGTTTGGTTTTGGCGCAAGCGCGCGCAGCCAAAGAAATTTTGGGCGCATCGCCCATGTTGCTGCTGGATGAAGTGGCGGCACATTTGGATGGTGAACGCAGGCGCGGATTATTCGCGGCGCTGGATGAGTTGGGTACGCAAGCTTGGATGACAGGCACAGACGAGAATTTATTTGAAGCAGCAGGCAATCATGCCAGCCGCTTTGAAGTGATCGACGGGAATGTAAGGCTTAAATAATGTCAGAAGAAACAGTCGCAAACGAACAAGCCGCCTATGGCGAACAGTCGATCAGAATTCTGAAAGGCCTCGATGCCGTCAGAAAACGCCCCGGCATGTATATCGGCGACACGGATGATGGCTCAGGCCTGCATCACATGGTTTATGAAGTGGTGGACAATGCCATTGATGAAGCACTTGCTGGCCATGCAACCTTGGTGACAGTTACGCTCAATGCCGACGGTTCTGTAACCGTCACAGACAATGGCCGCGGCATTCCAACAGGCATCAAGCAAGATGACGATAATGAGCCAAAGCGTTCTGCCGCTGAAATTGTGATGACAGAGCTTCACGCCGGCGGCAAGTTTGACCAAAACTCATATAAAGTTTCAGGCGGCCTGCACGGCGTGGGAGTTTCAGTTGTAAACGCGCTTTCAGTTGCTTTAAAGCTCACCATCCACCGCGAAGGCAAAAGCCATTTCATCAGCTTCACCCATGGCGTGGCTGATGCTCCTTTGATTGTCACCGGCGATGCTGATGGCAAACGCGGCACCGAAGTAACCTTCTTGCCATCATCAGAAACCTTTACCAAAACCGAATTTGATTTTGCCACGTTGGAACATCGCCTGCGCGAATTGGCGTTCTTAAATTCTGGTGTGCACATTGTTTTAACCGATAAACGCGGTGTTGAGCCCCATGTGCTGGAACTTCATTACGAAGGCGGCATTGTAGCTTTCGTCAACTATCTTGATCGCAGCAAAGTGGGCTTGATTAAGCAACCCATTTTCATTTCCGGCGAACGTGATGGCATTATGATGGAATGTGCCTTGTGGTGGAATGACAGTTATAACGAAAGTGTGTTTGCTTTCACCAACAACATTCCACAACGCGATGGCGGCACCCATCTCGCGGGTTTTCGTGGCGGCTTAACCCGCATTATCAATACGTATGCAACAGACAGTGGCATTGCCAAAAAAGAAAAAGTTGCAATCTCGGGCGATGATGCGCGAGAAGGCCTAACTTGCGTGCTTTCAGTAAAAGTGCCTGATCCGAAGTTCTCATCCCAAACCAAAGACAAGCTTGTTTCATCAGAAGTGCGCCCGGTTGTTGAGGGGCTTATCAACGAACAATTGGGCGCTTGGTTTGAAGAACACCCGTCTGAAGCCAAAGCTATTGTTGGCAAGGTATGTGAAGCTGCTGCCGCGCGCGAAGCCGCCCGCAAGGCGCGTGAATTAACCCGCCGCAAGGGCGCATTGGATATTTCATCGTTGCCCGGCAAATTGGCAGATTGCCAAGAGCGTGATCCTGCTTTGTGTGAATTGTTCATCGTTGAAGGCGACTCCGCTGGCGGTTCAGCCAAGCAGGCCCGCAACCGTGAAAACCAGGCCGTGTTGCCATTGCGTGGTAAAATCTTGAACGTTGAACGCGCCCGCTTTGATAAAATGTTGGGCTCTGCCGAAATTGGCACATTGATCACAGCTTTGGGCACAGGCATTGGCCGCGAAGAATTCAACGTCGATAAATTGCGCTATCATAAAATCATCATTATGACAGACGCTGACGTGGACGGCGCACATATCAGAACATTGCTTCTCACTTTCTTTTATCGCCAGATGCGTGAGGTGGTTGAACGCGGGCATTTGTATATCGCCCAACCGCCTTTGTATAAAATCAAGCGCGGCTCTTCAGAGCAATATCTGAAAGACAATAAAGCCCTTGAATCAAACTTGATTGATGTGGGTCTTGAAGGTGTTGTTCTGGTTTTGGCTGATGGTTCGGAACGCAGTGGTGCAGATTTGCGCACCATCGTGGAAGAGGCTGTTTCAATCCGCACCACAATTGAAGGTTTTCATTCGCGTTACCCTACTTCAATCTTGGAACAGGCGGCCATCGCTGGGGCCTTGAACCCTGAAGTCATTTCCACAACTGAAAAAGCCGAAGGTGCGGCAAGCTATATCGCCAAACGTTTGGATGCGGTTGCTGATGAAACAGATCGCGGCTGGCAAGGCCTTTCAGCCTCAGACGGTGGCTTGATTTTTGAACGCACATTAAGAGGCGTGAAAGAAAGCTGGCATGTGGATGGCAAGTTGATTGGCTCGCAAGATGCCATTCGCCTCGATCGTAAAACGGCGCATTTGCAAGAAATCTATGCTCGTTCATCAAAGCTGCGTCGCAAGGATTCTGAAGTCTCAATCCATGGGCCAATGTCGCTGCTTGAAAGTGTATTTGCGTCGGGCCGCAAAGGTGTTTCCATGCAGCGCTATAAAGGCCTTGGCGAAATGAACCCTGATCAATTGTGGGAGACAACGCTGGATCCAAACGCGCGTTCCTTGCTGCGGGTTAAAGTGGCCGCAATGGATGATGCAGACGACCTGTTCACAAAACTGATGGGCGATGTGGTTGAACCGCGCCGCGAATTTATTGTGAGCAATGCGTTGCAGGTGGCAAATTTGGACGTATAATAAAAAAAACAAGGGAGGATCTTCATGCCATCAACTATTAAAGGCCCAGCCATATTCCTGGCTCAATTTGCGGGCGATCAAGCGCCTTTCAATTCATTCAAATCCATTTGCAAATGGGCTGCATCGCTAGGGTATAAAGGCGTGCAAGTGCCCACGTGGGATGGCCGTTTGATTGATTTGAAAAAGGCTGCCGCATCCAAAACCTATTGCGATGAATTAAAGGGTACGGCGGCCGAATTTGGTTTGGAAATCACCGAGCTTTCAACCCACCTTCAAGGCCAATTGGTTGCGGTGAACCCGGTTTATGATGAAGCTTTTGATGCGTTTGCGCCGAAAGAAGTTCAGGGCAATCCCAAGGCCCGCCAAGCTTGGGCCTGTGATCAAGTGAAACTGGCGGCGGCGGCTTCCAAACATTTGGGGTTAATTTCGCATGTATCCTTCACCGGCGCACTGTGCTGGCCGTATCTTTATTCGTGGCCGCCACGTCCAGCCGGAATGATTGATGAAGGCTTTTCTGAATTGGCCCGCCGTTGGAAGCCCTTGCTGGATGCGATGGATGAGAACGGCGTGGATGTGGGGTTCGAGATCCACCCCGGCGAAGACGTGATGGATGGCATTACGTTTGAAATGTTCTTGGAAAAACTCAAAGGCCACAAGCGTTGCCAGATCAATTACGATCCATCGCATTTCGTGTTGCAGCAATTGGATTATCTCGATTTCATCGACATTTATCACGAACGCATTTGTGCCTTCCATGTGAAGGATGCTGAATTCAACCCCAACGGCCGCCAAGGCGTTTATTCAGGCTTCCAAAATTGGACGCAGCGGGCCGGGCGCTTCCGTTCCTTAGGCGATGGTCAAGTGGATTTTTCTGGTATATTCTCCAAACTTTCCCAATATAATTATAAATCTTGGGCTGTGTTGGAATGGGAATGCTGCCTTAAATCATCGGATCAAGGTGCCGCAGAAGGCGCACCCTTCATCGCATCCCACATCATCCAAACCACCGGCAAGGCGTTTGATGATTTTGCCGCGGGAGAGGGCGTGAACACAGCGCAAATTAAGAGAATGTTGGGGATTTGATCCGCCTCTAGCAAATTTCTCTGCCAAGCACTATCTTAACGCCAGAGGATCAACCCATGGCTATGACCGCTCACGATATTGAACGCTTCATCAAAGACGCACTTCCCGATGCAATCGTCGAGATCAGCGATCTTGCGGGGGATGGCAATCATTATTCGGCCAACGTGATCTCTGCCAGCTTCATAGGCAAAAACCGTGTGCAGCAACACCAAATGGTCTATGCCGCCCTCAAAGGCAACATGGGTGGCGTGTTGCACGCGTTGGCTTTGCAAACCAGCGCACCGGAGTGACCCATGGATATGGTTTTAAGGTTTCTTGCTTTCGCGGGAATTGCACTAGTGGTGTTTATCCCATTCTGGTACGCATCTCGAAAAAAGCCCAGCCATCGCGATAGAGACCATAACCTTTCTCCACCCGAAGTAAGCTCTGGTGCTGACGCAAACGCTAATTTTGATGCCTTCATTCATCACTAAATCAATAGAAAGAATCCCATGACAAACATCCACACCCAAATCGATAACGAAGTAAAATCCAACGACGTTGTTCTTTACATGAAGGGCAATGCCGATATGCCGCAATGTGGCTTTTCGGGCCGCACCGTGCAAATTCTCCAACACCTCGGCGTGCCGTTTAAAGATGTGAACGTTCTGGCATCGGACGAAATTCGCCAAGGCATTAAAGATTATACCAATTGGCCAACTGTTCCCCAGCTTTACGTCAAAGGCGAATTTGTGGGCGGTGCTGATATTGTGATGGAAATGTATCAATCAGGCGAGTTGAAACAAATGCTGGCCGATAAGGGCGTTGCAACAGCCTGATGCTGAAGCTTTTCGCCGCTGCGGGCACGTGTTCACTGGCCACTGCCATTGCGTTGGAAGAGGCAGGGGCGGACTATGAGTTGGTGAAACTGGATTTTGCGGCGGGGGAACAGCGCGGGGCAGAATTTCTTGCGTTAAATCCAAAAGGTCGCGTGCCGGCATTGCTTACAGATCAGGGCCTCATTTCTGAAAATGTGGCTCTTCTGGCTTTTATTGCGCAAAGTTTTCCGGCGAAGAACCTGGCACCTACCAATCTGGTTCAGTTTGCCCAGATGCAGGCGTTTAATTCTTATTTATCGTCCACCGTTCACGTGAACCACGCGCATAATCGGCGTGGATATCGGTGGTCAGATGACGCGGTCGTCATTGAAGCCATGCGTCTGAAAGTGCCGCAAAATATGAACGAGTGTTATGCGATGATTGAAAACACCATGTTCAAATCCCCTTGGGTTATGGGTGAACAATTCACGGTGGCAGATGGCTATCTTTATACAATCGATACATGGCTTCCCAACGATGGTGTGACACTTGGTGATTATCCCAAATTATTTTCGCACTTTAATCGCATCAATGAACGCCCAGCTGTGAAGCGCGCGCTGGAACGCCACGGATAATCCACCCCGTCCAAACACATAGCCCTTATGTCGTTCTTGCGATTGACGAAACACCGCGTAACGTCTTTGTTGGCACGATGAAAAAGTCCGAATCCATTTTCACTGCCGTGGCTGCCCTTGTGTTTGCCATTCTTGTTTGGTCAATAACGCCTTCGCTGGTGCGTTCATTTGCACTGGCCACGGGCCCGGCAGATAGCATCGTTATACGCATGTTTTCTGTGGCCATCATTGCTCTTCCCATTCTGTTTTTCACGGGGTGGCGTATTGATAAAAAAGATTGGCCAGTGTTTTTATTGCTGGGTTGCGTTGGCAGCTTTCTTTATTTTGTGGGTTCAATCTTCGGCTTTGCCAACGTGTCTGCCGGTGTGGGTGGCATGCTCTATGCCATCCAGCCTTTGCTTATCGCAGCGCTTGCCGCAAGCATGGGTATGGAACGGCTCTCGCTGTCAGTGATTGCTGGCATGGTGATTTCATTCGCGGGCACGATTTATCTTTTCTCTGAAGGATTGGGCGGAACCAGTTCAGATTTGATCTTTGGCGCTGTCATGTTGTTTTTCGCCGATGTGGCCTGGGCTATTTATGTGGTTTTTTCCAAACCCATGATCAAAAAATACGGTGCTGCAAAAACCACATTGTGGTCTTTAATTTTATGTGCGCCGCCGGCACTTGTGTTTTTCTCAAGCTCGACAATTACAACACTTCAAAACTTAAATGGCGCTGCGTGGGCTTCATTGGTTTTTTTATCGCTCATCGGCACGCTGTTATCAGTCAATTTCTGGAACTATGCCGCTGGCCGCCTGCTACCCACAACAGTTGGCGCATCGCTTTATGTGATCCCGCCTTGCGTGGCGATATTCGGTTGGCTGTTTCTGCATGAAAGCACATCGGCCACAACGTGGATTGCAGGTGCCATCATTTTGTTTGGTGTGGCCGTGGCAGAGTTTGGCAAAAGCCTCGTGAAGGAACCCGCATGAACGCTCTTGCAAAACCCACACCGTGGTATTTTCAGCCAACCACAATCTTGGTTGCGGGCTGTCTGGTGGCCATCATCAACTTCGGTGCGCGTTCAACTTTTGGGTTGTTCACTTTGCCCATCAGCCAAGCGCATCAATGGCCGCGTGAAACCTATTCCTTCGCCATTGCATTGCAAAACTTGCTCTGGGGCATCGCCACACCAGTCGCAGGCGCATTGGCAGACCGTTATGGTTCAGCGCGCGTGCTAATGGCGGGCGCATTGATTTACGCCTTGGGAATTTTAGGCATGATTTATGCCGACACAGGCCCGATGATTGATCTTATGGGCGGCGTGTTGGTGGGCATTGGCATTGCCATGTCTTCCTTCTCAATTGTCATGGCAGCCCTTGGCCGCTTGGTGCCCCCTGAAAAACGCTCATGGGCTTTTGGCTTGGCCACGGCATCTGGCTCTCTGGGCCAGGCCTTGTTCATCTGGCCCATCGGCCAAACTGTTTCGCTGTTCGGTTGGCAAACGGGCTTGTTGTGTTTGGCGGTTGCAGCGCTGTGTATCATTCCTTTGGCAGCGCCATTGCTTATTCAAAACACATCTGGTGCCGCCAAGCAAAAAGGCGAGGCCGATTTAACAATGGTTCAAGCCATTGCCCAAGCGTTTGGCCATCGGTCATATTTGCTTCTTGTGGCTGGCTTTTTTGTATGTGGGTTTCAACTGGCTTTCATCACCGTGCATTTTCCGCCCTATCTGGCTGAACATGGTATCTCGAAAGAGATCGCTTGGGCCTCCATGCTGTGCATTGGGCTGTTTAATGTGGTGGGCGCCTATGCATCCGGCATCATCGGTGGTCGCGGAGAAAAGCGTTATCCTCTCAGCGCAATTTATTTTGCCCGCGCTGCCATTTATACAATTTTTATTTTGACACCCATTTCAACATTTTCAACTGTCATCTTCGCATGCGCCATCGGGTTCCTGTGGCTTTCAACCGTGCCGCTGACCATGGGTATTGTGACCACAATGTTTGGCACCCGCTATATGGCAACGCTTTATGGCTTTGTGTTTTTAAGCCATCAGATCGGTTCATTCCTTGGCGTGTGGCTGGGTGGCAGGCTTTATGATCTTTATGGCAATTATAATGTTGTGTGGTGGATGAGTGTTGGTTTGGGCGTGTTTGCTGGCCTGATCAATTTGCCCATCAAAGAACAGCGTGCGCCAAGTTTTGAGGCAGCATAAATGAACCTGCCGGGCCACAAGTTTTTTGTTGGCTTGTTCTTGGGCATCATCGTTGTTTGGCTGATGGTGATGGTGATGTTGGTGCGGGCCAGCGCCCTGGCACCCGAAGCCACAGGCACCATGCTTGCCGTGTTCGAGCCGAAAACCACGTCAGACCAAGCCTTTGCCGCCATCGCCAATTCCGGTGGCAAACCCATCCGCCAATCCAGTTTCAGCTTCATCTGGGTGGTGAGCGGCGATGAAGCAGGCCTTGCCGGAAAACTAAAAGCCAACGGTGCATTGGGCGCATATCGCGAATTGCCGATCAGCCCAATGATCGCAGGCTGCTTTGCTTATGCAGACGCGAAGGTTTCAACAGTGTTCGGTGATTGACGTTGCCCAACTTTTGAGATCAGGCCACGTTTTCTCGAAATAAAAACTATTTGCTGGCGGCCTTCACAATAGCCTTGGCTGTAATACCAAACTTTTCATACAGAATTTCTGCCGGGGCGCTGGCACCAAAACCTGTCATGCCGATGAAGTGGCCGTTGTCGCCAATGAATTTTTCCCAGCCGGTTTTCACACCCGCTTCAACCGCGATGCGGATTTTTTCAGTGCCCATCAATTTGGCTTTGTAGGCTTTGTTTTGCTTTTCAAACAATTCCATTGAGGGCACAGAAACCACACGTGTGGGAATACCCTTTTTATCCAGCATGGCTTTTGCGTTGATGGCAAT
>JANXRO010000332.1 GCA_025356765.1 Hyphomicrobiales bacterium
AAGCTGTTGAAGCCTCGTTTGAATATCCAACTCGACCAGATAAGCATTGGCTTTAGGCCAACACCCGCAGACAGTTTGCCCGCAATTGGCAGGATTGCAGGATTGAGAAATCTCTACGTCGCTGTCACACATTCAGGCATAACTTTGGCCCCTGCAATTGGATCATTTGCAGCGAAGGAGATTTTAAGAGGAGATCGGCACACGCTTTTACAGCCCTTTCAACCAGATCGCTTATATGCCTGATTTTTTCTTCGCTTATCTCAACAAGCCGCTTATCGTGTTCGCGGTTTTTGTGGCCTTGTTTCTTGCCGAACGCATAGCGCCCGCTGCGCGTGTGAAAGAACAGATAACGCGGATTTTCAAAAATTTGGGTTTGGCGGGTATAAATTTTTTAATCGGCCCCATCATCGTTTTGCCCATCAGTGTTTTTGCTGCAACTCATTCACCAGGCTTAAGGCCCAGTTGGTGGAACATGGGGCTCGATTTGTTGCTGCTTGATCTTTGGATTTATATTTGGCACCGGCTGAACCACGCGGTTCCGTTTTTATGGCGCTTCCATGAGGTGCATCACTTGGACGAAAATCTTGATGCTTCAACTGCTTTGCGATTTCACTTTGGTGAGGTGGCACTGTCATCACTTGTTCGTGCGGCGGTTGTCTGGTTCATCGGCGTGCCAATTGCAACTGTGGCCATCTTCGAAACTTTGGTAGTCGTGGCCGCACTTTTTCATCACTCAAATATCCGCTTGCCTTCACGCGTCGAAGTCGCACTTTCAAAACTTGTGGTAACACCTTCACTGCATTGGGTGCACCACCATGCTAAGCGCGAGGACACGGATTCGAACTATTCCACAATCCTCTCGATGTGGGATGTCGTTTTTAAAAGCCGCAGCAGCAACGCCAGAAATCTGGCAATGAAAATGGGGGTTGAAGGCGGCAAGGACGAAAATATTCTGCGGCTTATTCTGAGGCCATTTTGGAAAGCATAGCGCCGAATCATCCACTTCGATATGAAGCTTGAAACGGGGATGCTATGAACTTCAATTTTTTAAGCCGCGAAACCATGATCCAACTTTTGGCAACGGTGATGATTCCGTTGTCGGTCGCTGGCACTGGCATCTATTACACACGCTGGCAGCAAAACTTGAATGATCTTAAAACCATGATCGATTTGGTCTCAGATCAAAACCCTGAAAAGCGCAAATATGGCGTGGCCATGTTCGAATATCTCTTGAAAAATGACAAAGTGCCGGTGGAATTTGTGGCCGCACAATTAGCCTTTGCCAATTCGTCCGCAGATAAAGAATTGTTGCCGTTGATGGAGCAGGCTTTGCTGAAAGCGTCAGCAGCAAATTCAAAAGTTGAAGTAACATTTCGTGAAGCGTTGGAGCGTTTGCCCTCGCGCTTGTTTGTGCACACGCTGGATGACAATCAACGAAACTGTGTGCGCACTTTAATTGGTAAAATGCGCGACACGGACTCATCAGCCATTGTTGTGCCTGGTTATGCGCGCGCCACATGGGGCGGGAAATCGCATGAACTGCGTGTATTTCAATCAACCGATTTAAAGCGCGCGAATGAGCTTGCCCAAATGTTCAACGACGTTGGTTTGCCCGTGGCGGTAAAAGACCTTTCGGCCGGAGATAGCAACAGTGGCAGACCAAGACCAAACACGTTTGAGCTTTGGTTCGGCTCTGACCCAATTCCGGCCTCTTGTAGTTAACTGGCCCCAAAGCTGCAGTGCCTTCAGAGGATGATTGTTTTTTACAACAACTGAACTGAATTGGCACATTTTTGACGATGGCGGATGTTAACGCATTTATGAAGGCGCTGAAACAGGCGAGATTGGCAGAAGCTGCCCATCTCGATGCTGCCTTGGATTTGCGTGATGCCCGTGTTTTGCGCTTGGACGCCTTGCGTGATGCGCTTTTGCCACAGCTTAAATTGAACAGCCAAGCGCAATCACTATTTGAACTTTCTGTTCAGCCTGGTGTAAAGCCAAGGCTTTGGTTGGATTTGATTTCCGTGATCGAGATGGAACCTGATCCAAAAACCTATCGCTTGTTACAAGGACGGCAGGGCGCGCGTGAATGTCTGTTCGAAACCCGCGACGCTGATCAGATGACAGCATATGTGCTAAAATATTTGGCCCACCGGCTGATTGCACAAGACAAACTGTCATCAAATCTTCAATCTTTGCCTCAAAATAAAGCGCCTTTGGGGCGATATGGCATTTGGGATTTGGCCTATGTTTGGTTCACAGGTGTTTTGTTGGGGGCACTTGGCCTTTTGGCTTGGGCCTTGGCCATTGGCCGTGTGCAGTTTTAGCCCCTTTTCATTGTTACAAACTGAAACACCATGTGATTTCGATATCACCCTGCGCGTTTGGTAAACAAAGTTTCAAATGCCAAAGCGAGCGAAGTAAAAATGTCTGGAATTCTTGCAGTGAACGAAAAGACTAACGAAAAGACTAAGGTTGAAAGTGTTTTGATTAAAACGCCGACGATGAGCCGTGATCTTCCGCAGCGTTTGGCCGATTTCGAAACCTTGGCAGCTGGTTTGGACTATGCCGCACAAGGTGTGACGGGTTTCAATTTCTATTCAGGCCGTGGCGCTTTGGAAACTGTTCTGCCATTTGCAGAGCTTCGTCGTCGTGCTTTGTTAACGGCACGCCATTTGATGTCCACCGGATTGAAGCGCCATGACCGCGTTGCCATTGTTGCTGAAACAGGCGCAGATTTTGTTGTCACATTTTTTGCCTGCCAATATGCGGGCCTTGTTCCATGCCCCGTGCCTTACAGCATGTATATCGGCGGCCGCGAAGCTTATGAGCAGCGCATTGCTGGAATGTTGAAAGCAGCGGATGCCCATTGCATCGTCACATCGTCAGA
>JANXRO010000333.1 GCA_025356765.1 Hyphomicrobiales bacterium
TCATTTGCAGCAGTTGAAAAAAACTGAACTTTTCCAACAAGGCAGAATCATCAAAAATCGCGCACGGCTCGCCGAATCTCGGATTCAACGCGATACTATCTAAGGTTGCTTTTCTGCTCATTATTTCCACGTTCCGAAAAAGTGAAACTCACTATTCAGTTTTGATAAAAACTAAAAAACGCAATTAAAACAAACGCTCAACTGACTTATAAGAGTCCCCCAGACTCGAATTCAGCAGAGTGTTTGCAATCAATGAGTGCAACCAAAAACCGCAGAAAAACAATCTGTTAACCAATCTTGCTATGCTGGCACGGTTAAGAATTGGTTAATCAGGTGTATCAGTTCGTGAAGTTCGTTAAGCCACGCTGAAAACACGGTAAATTCACCGCCTTGAAGCTTCGCAAACACGACATTTGGCCAATCCGCAAACACCTGCGTCAACACCCGCTGGGGGCCATTTTAAGCGCCTCTCAGATCGTTCGTACTATGTTCCGGTAGGGGCATAGCCCAGCCCCTCGAAATCGCTTCTGCGGACCTCTAAAGCCCGCAAAACCAGTTTCAATCTAAAATTGAAATCATAAAAATTTTCAATTGATTTGAATGGTACCACCACCCCGGCTCGAACGGGGGACCTCTAGATCCACAATCTAGCGCTCTAACCAACTGAGCTATGGCGGCACACGTTTTGTGTCCTAGCGACATCTGCAAAAAAGTTCAACCTGTAAAACTTAATGCCGAATTCCTTTCAACATAGTTGATGATTTGTTAACGAACACTGGACGTTTCGATGAAAAATTGATTAGGTCAGTTTGTGAGTGTTCGTTCGAAAGTAAATCGTGTCCCAAATTCTGCCCACCCTTGAAGAATTGCGTCATGCGCCAGAAGCAGCATGGCTTTGGGACGCGGCGCGTGGCCGTTTGGTCTGGGCCAACAAGCCAGGCATTGCAGCCTTTGGCGGCCAATCTATTTTTGATCTGGTGGATAGACCATTTGACCTGGCTGAACCGGGCATTGCCGATTTGGCACTTCAAGTTGCTACCCTGCCGCGCCAAACTTCCTTGGCCTTGGACTTGGCCTTTCCATCGCTTGGCAAAACTGAACCCTTCAAATGCACTTGCTTTATCCACACGCTGTCTGATGGCCGCGACGGCATCTTAGCCATTGAAATTCCAGCTGCCGCTAAAGCCAGCCCCGCTGACGTGGCCCTTGATGATTTTCCATTGGCCACAGCCACCATCGACGAGAACGGAACCTTCGTTGCCGCCAATGCTTTGGCCAAAAGCCATTTCGACGGCAAAACCATTAAGGCGCTTCACCATCTGCTAGTGCCCGAGGGCAAAGCCGCCGAACTTTTGGCACGGCTTAAAACCACAGGCTTAATTAGCACCATCGCAAACTTCAACAGCCCATTCGGATTGCGTGAAGCGCGCTTGACATTGCGCCGCGCCAAAACTTCACCAAACGTTTTTGCAACTTTGGTTTTGGAAGATATTACCGAACGTCGCCTGCTTGAAAAGCAGCTCTCATCAGCGCCCACATTGGCACCGAACGACAAGCAAGCCTTTGAGGCTTTGGGCCGAACACTGAACGCTGCAACGGCAGAAAAACCCAAAACGCCAAAGCCCGTTCACACTGTTGCACAAGACATTATTGTTCCGCCTCAGCCCGTCACGCATTTGCCGGCCCTGCCCCAACAATTGCGCCAAGCCCTTGAACGCAACCCTTCGGCTTTTGCCATTCAAAAAAATTCAGACACCATGTTCATCAGCGAAAGTTTGGCCAGGCTTTGTGGCTATGCTTCCACTGCGGACGCGTTATCGAACAGCTTTTTTCTCCCGTCGTTTAAAGCGCTGAACACCAACACCAAGGTTTTGGCCCTGCCCAACGGTGATGGCACAACACACGCTTTTAAAATATCCAGCGCGGAAATGCCTTGGCTCAATGGCAAAGCCCAACATTATACTTTTGAAAAGTTTGTTGAACCCGCGAATGATGTTCTGCCCGAAGTCGTGGCTGAAGTGCCTGCCCCTTCACCCGTGCCACCCGTTCAGCGGCCAACAGGTGTGGTGGTTGAAGATGCCAAACCAATTCCACCAAAGGCCATCGAACCTGATCCGCATTCAATTTTAGACATTGCTTCCGATGGCATTATTACGCTGGATAAAACCGGCAAGATTTTAAGTTTCAGCGCTGGCGCAGAGGCCATTTTTGGTTATCGCAACGCCGAAGTTTTAAATAAGCCCTTGGCTGATTTTCTAAATCCTGAAAGTACGAAAATTCTTGAAAGCTATTTGGCCAGCTTGGACATGATCGGTTTGGCCAGCGTGTTTAATGATGGCCGCGAAGTGCAGGCCATCGTCAAACAAGGCGGCACAGTTCCACTGTTCTTAAACATTGGCCGCATTCAGGCCGAACATTCACAAGTTGAATTTTGCGCCGTGTTGCGCGATCTTACCAACTGGAAGCGCACTGAAAAAGAATTGCGCCAAGCCAAAGAACAAGCCGAAGAAGCCAGCAAATTAAAATCTGATTTTCTGGCCCGCGTCAGCCATGAGCTGCGAACGCCGCTGAACGCGATTCTAGGCTTTTCAGACATCATGCGCCTTGGCCAATTTGGCGACATTAAAAATGAACGTTATCGCGCTTATGTAAACGACATCCACACCAGCGGCAGCCATCTTTTGGCAATGATCAATGATCTGCTTGATCTTTCAAAAATTGAATCAGGCCGCATGGAGTTGGATTTTACAGCGGTTAATTTGAATGATTGTTTTGATCATGCCTCGCGCCTGTTGCAAGAACAGGCAACCCGCGCGCGCGTTTTGATGCGAAAATCTCTCCCCGATAATTTGCCGCGCATTGTTGCTGATCAACGCAGCCTGCGCCAGATTATGACGAACTTACTTTCCAACGCGATTAAATATACCGATGCTGGCGGCCAAGTGATTGTCTCAGCTGCCACCACAAAATCTGGTGGTTTGGTTTTACGTTTGAAAGATACGGGCATTGGCATGAAGGCCAGCGAATTGGCCCAAGCCCTTCAACCCTTTTCACGGGTGGATACACCCGGCCGCGAAAGACAAGGCACCGGCCTTGGCCTGCCATTGACCAAAGCTTTGGTGGAAGCCAACCGCGCCAGCTTCAACATTTCAAGTGAACCCGGCCAAGGCACGCTGGTTGAAATTACTTTCCCAACCACGCGGGTTCTTGCAGAATAAATAATCGCTGTGGCGATTTTGGTTTAAAGTAAGTGCGATGATCAAGGTTCAAAGCGAAAAGTTTGATGTGGGCCATGAATTGGCTGCCCTTAAATCCACACGCACAGATATTGGCGCTTTCGCACTTTTTGTGGGAAGCGTGCGCGATGCAGAAAGCCTTACCCTTGAACATTATCCTGGCATGACAGAAGCTGCGCTTGTCGACATTGCCGAAGAAGCAAAAGCCCGCTGGCCCTTGCAAGATGTGTTGATCGTCCACCGCTTCGGAAAAATGTTGGCGGGTGAAGATATTGTATTGGTCATCACCGCATCTGCCCACCGCAAGGCCGCCTTTGAGGCCTGCGAATTTTTGATGGATTGGCTTAAAACCAAAGCGCCCTTCTGGAAGTTGGAAGAAGTGGCGGGCGCATCACATTGGGTAGATGCAAAAGCGAGCGACGATGCCGCCGCCGCTCGTTGGAACAAGTAACGCTGCGCTAATATTTCGTCACTCTGATGCGGCGCAGAATTGCCGAGAACAGATTGGAAAAATCATCCGTCCACGGATCAACACCAGCTTGCGGAGTTAAAGGTGAAGTGCCACCGGCTTTATCCAGCGCCGCCAAAGCCTCAGCATTTTTAGACATGACAATGGCAATCGAATGCAGCGCGCTTACTTCTTCCAACTTCCAGAAGGGCGCTTTGGTTTTAAGCCAATCCATCAAAAATTCGCAGGCCTCAAAGGCGGCCTTGCGGTGGGCTGATGCGGTGATGACCAATACAATA
>JANXRO010000377.1 GCA_025356765.1 Hyphomicrobiales bacterium
ATTTTCTACGCACAAAAATTTGCCCCTTGGTGATTGAAGACGAAACTAAATTGCCAGAAGCCATTGCCGCCTATCGCAAAAACTATGAAGCTTATTATACAGCATGCAAGCACCCGAATTCTCCCGCCATGCGCGATGCCAATCCTGTGGTTTTTCTCATGCCAAAAGTGGGCATGTTTACGTTTGCAAAAGATAAAGCCACGGCGCGCATTTCTGCTGAGTTTTATGTCAATGCCATCAATGTTATGCGCGGCGCTTCCACTGTTTCAACTTACATGGGCCTGCCTGCACAAGAAGCATTCGATATTGAATATTGGTTACTGGAAGAGGCAAAGCTTCAACGCATGCCAAAACCAAAATCGCTTGCTGGAAAAATTGCGCTCGTTACAGGCGGTGCTGGTGGCATCGGCAAAGCCACAGCGGCACGGCTGATGCGGGAAGGGGCCTGCGTTGTTATCGCAGATATTGATGAAGCAGCATTGCAGAACGCAACCATGGAATTAGCCGCCGCATTTGGAAAAGATTTTGTTTCTGCTGTCACGATGAATGTTACCTCAGAAGACCATGTGGTTAAAGGCTTTGCCCATGCAGCGCTGGCTTTCGGGGGGCTTGATATTCTTGTGTCGAATGCTGGGCTTGCTTCATCAGCGCCCATTCAAGACACGACGCTGGCTTTGTGGAACAAGAACATGGATATTTTGTCGACAGGCTATTTCTTGGTTTCACGTGAGGCTTTCAAATTGTTTCTGGCCCAAGATGTTGGCGGCAACATTGTTTTTGTGGCTTCTAAAAATGGTTTGGCCGCGTCTCCCAATGCATCGGCCTATTGCACAGCAAAAGCGGCCGAAATTCACCTTGCGCGCTGTTTGGCTTTGGAAGGCGCTGAAAAGCAAATTCGTGTCAACGTGGTCAACCCCGATGCTGTGTTGCGCGGGTCAAAAATCTGGCAAGGCGAATGGCTTGAACAACGCGCCAGCACTTATCAAACAGACAAAAACGGTCTTGAAGAAATGTATCGCCAGCGTTCAATGTTAAAGCGTTCGGTATTTCCGGAAGATATTGCAGAAGCGATATATTTCTTCGCCTCAGAAGCTTCTGCAAAATCTACAGGCAACATCATCAACGTTGATGCGGGCAATGCGCAGTCTTTCACGCGCTAAGAGGAACGCTATGAAAAACTCTATGATTTCAAATGATCTTGTCGCCACTGAAAATGAAAAGCGCAAAGCAAATTTGCAACGTGATTATGATGTTCTGGGCGAGCAGCTTTCGCGCCGCGCTATAAACATTGAAGACATTTCCAAACGTGTCAGCGCTTTTGGTTTGGCGGTTCCGAGCTGGGGTGTGGGCACGGGCGGCACGCGCTTTGCGCGTTTTCCCGGCGGTGGCGAACCACGAAATATTTTTGACAAGATCGAAGATTGCGCCGTCATTCAACAGCTGACACGCGCAACCCCCACGGTGTCATTGCATATTCCGTGGGATAAGGCCGACCCGAAAGAATTGAATGCCCAAGCGACACGTTTTGATTTGGGTTTTGATGCCATGAACTCCAACACATTTGCAGATCAAGAAGGTCAAAAGCATTCTTATAAATTTGGCTCTCTCAGCCACGCTGATCAAGCCGTTCGCAACCAAGCGATTGAACACAACATTGAATGCATTGAAATTGGCAAAGCTTTGGGTTCAAAAGCGCTAACAATTTGGATCGGTGATGGTTCTAATTTCCCCGGTCAAGTGAGTTTTACAAAATCATTTGAACATTATTTAAATTCCACCAAAGAAATCTACAAAGCCCTGCCCACAGATTGGCGGTTGTTCACCGAACACAAAATGTATGAGCCCGCATTTTATTCTACGCTGGTGCAAGATTGGGGCACGAATTATCTCATTTCAAAAGAGTTGGGCGACAAGGCCTTTTGCTTGGTGGATCTTGGCCACCATGCACCCAATGTGAATATTGAAATGATTGTATCCAGGCTTATTCAATTCAACAAATTGGGTGGATTTCATTTCAACGATTCCAAATATGGTGATGATGATTTGGATGCGGGCTCGATTGATCCTTATCGTCTTTTTCTTATTTTCAATGAGCTGGTTGAAGCTGAACTAAACCACGCAAAAGGTTTTAACCCTGCCCATATGCTGGACCAAAGCCACAATGTCACCGACCCCATTGAAAGTTTAATGTTGTCTGCCATCGAAGTGCAACGTGCCTATGCCCAAGCCTTGTTGGTGGATCGCAAAGCCTTGCGCGGTTATCAGGAATCCAATGATGCTTTGATGAGCGCGCAAACTTTAAAGCAAGCCTTCCGCACCGATGTTGAACCTGTCTTGGCAATGGCGCGGCTAAAGTCGGGCGGTGCCATTGATCCGGTATCAGCCTATCGCGCTAGCGGCTATCGCAAGACCATAACCGCCCAGCGCCCCGCGTCTAGAAGCGGCGGCGGTGGCATCGTGTAATACGTTCACGCTTTGCCGCTGCACGCCAAGACAATTGCGTCTCGCGTGGCAAGAAGCTGCGGCGCAAACTGTGAACTTTGTTCTTTGAATCTGATAGCGGGCATGGGGATAGAAATCGCGTAAATTTCTCCGGTCGCCACTTTAAATGCGGTGCCAATGGCGCTGATGCCGGCTGAATGTTCTTCGGCATCAAGGGCAATTCCTGAATTTTGAATCTGCTTAATTTGGTGTTCGAGATAAGGCAATTTCAAATTCCTTATCAGCACTGAAATTTCATCGTCGCTCAACAACGCCAAAGCGGCCTTGCCATTTGCAGTGTTGTGAATTGGGAAAATTTCTCCAACCGATGAGATGGCTCGCAAGCGGTGCGAACCCACCACTTGATCAACAAAGATCATATGGTCACCCTTCAGTTTGGCGAGGTCAACTGTCTCGCCCGTTCGCTCTGAAAGCAACTTTAAAAACGGGTGCGCCAGTTCAATCACATCCACGCGATGCGCTTCAGATAGGGCATGAATTTGGGGCCCAAGCTTTATGCTGCGTGCCGCCCCCGTTGTTTGCAACAAACCTTCCGCAACCAACGCATTAACAATGCGCTGCACAGTTGATCGCGGCATATTAATGCGTTTGGCAATGTCGCTCAAACTGAAACCATCGTTATTTTCTGTGCAAACCCGCAAGATTGCAGCAGCTTTTGCGATCACTTTAATGCCGTCTGATGGAGCCATGGTAAATCCAAATTGTATCGTAATATAGTACAAAATATTACATATTGACGAAATTCAAGTCAATACGTATCGTAATACAAAACAAAAATGAAATGGGAGATGAGAATGACAATCAAAGTGCGTGGCATTGAATTTCAAGCCAACCATGACAATCCGATGGGTTTGCATTTCACCAACCTGTCTCATCGTTGGGGTTTTCAATGTCCGAATTGGCCCTATTTTCCGGATGTGAAAATTGACCGCATTCATTACATGGCAAAATCTGGCGTGCTGTCGCAACGCATCACCACGTCGATGCATTCAACCACGCATATTGATGCGCCAGCCCATGTGGTGCAGGGCACGCCCTATATTGATGAAGTGCCGCTGCCGCATTTTTTTGGCTCTGGCATCGTGGTGCCTATGCCTAAGAAAAAATGGGAATCGATCACCGCTGATGATCTTGAAAAGGCCTGTGGCAAATCCATCCGGCCCGATGATGTGTTGATCCTCAACACCGGCTGGCACAAAGTTTATGAGGATGGTGATTATTTTGCCTATTGCCCGGGCTTTGTGCCATCGGCTGGCCAATGGATGGTGGACCATCAAGTGAAAGTGGTGGGCCATGATACGCAAGCCAACGACCATCCGCTGGCAACGGCCATTGGCCCGCAACGCAATGGGCCGCTTTTGCCACATCTGGAAAAGGAATATTTCGAATGGTCTGGCGGCCATGATTGGGCCAAGGACTTTCCGGATTGGGAGCCTGTGCATCAGATTCTGTTTAAAAACGGCAT
>JANXRO010000397.1 GCA_025356765.1 Hyphomicrobiales bacterium
GTGCAAAACCCACATTGAGACGCATGGTGTTTCA
This sequence comes from Hyphomicrobiales bacterium, assembly GCA_025356765.1. Classification (GTDB taxonomy): domain Bacteria; phylum Pseudomonadota; class Alphaproteobacteria; order Rhizobiales; family Aestuariivirgaceae; genus Aestuariivirga. The sequence goes on from JANXRO010000397.1 coordinate 35, forward strand.
CCATGGCCTGTTGGATGGGGTGAAGCTTGCCGCCTAGTTTGAGATCGTCAACCGTGATCAATTCACAGCCGTGAATTTGGCCCAGAAACAAGATGCAAGCGTTGACGGCTTGATAGTGCAGTTTGCCATTTTTCACGCGGCCCAAAACCACCGTGCAGGCCCCGCAATCACCCTCGTTGCAGCCTTCTTTGGTGCCTTTGGATTTTTCATCAAGGCGCAGATAATCCAACAGCATGGATTGAGGATTGAAACTTTCAACCTGAACCAGTTTGCCGCGCCTGTAAAATTCTAAAGCCATCAACTGCCTCGATAGGTGGAATAACCAAACGGCGATAGGAGCAGTGGCACATGATAATGCTGGCCAGCGTTAGAAATGCCAAAGCGAATGGGGATCACATCCAGAAACAAGGGTTCGGCCAACCCGAGGCCCAACCCACGCAAATAATCACCTGCGAAAAAGCGCAATTCATAGTGGCCAACAACAAAAGCCTCGGCTTCCAGCAGGGGTTGATCTGCTCTTCCATCTTGGTTGGTGATGATGGTTTTGAGCAGGTCTTTGCCCCAAACTTCGATTTTCAAGCCAGACGCTGGTTTTCCCAAACTTGTATCCAGCACATGTGTTGTTAGACGCCCCATGATCATATCTCCTGGTCCTAACCTATCGCAAACTGAGATATTGGCAAGATTGCTGGCAAAGCTTGATTTTGCGGCCATTCCGGTTCAAAGGAGGCGAAGTTTGAACTTGAAGGATTTTCATGGCTAAAGAAGAATTGCTGGAATTTGAAGGCACCGTTGCCGAACTTTTGCCGAACGCGACGTTTCGGGTGAAGTTAGACCATAATTCCCACGAAATTATCGCTCACACCTCTGGCAAAATGCGCAAGAACCGCATTCGTGTTTTGGCTGGTGATCGCGTGATGGTTGAAATGACGCCCTATGATTTGACCAAGGGCCGCATTAATTACCGGTTTAAATAACAATGGTTGAAACGCGCGTGAAATTGGTTTTGGCCAGTGCTTCACCGCGCAGGTTGGCTTTGCTTGACCGGATTGGTTTGGCGCCAGACCTTTTAAACCCCGCTGATGTTGATGAAACGCCCGAGCGGCGTGAAACCCCGCGCAGGCTTTCCATTAGGCTGGCAGAGGCCAAGGCCGAGAAAGCCAGCTTGGCACCACAAGTGAAAAGCTTAGGTGCTGGGATTTATATTTTGGCGGCAGATACCGTGGTGGGCCTTGGCCGCAGAATTTTGCCAAAGGCCGAAACCTATCAAGATGCCAAAGACTGTCTCACACTTTTATCTGGGCGTTCGCATTGGGTTTACTCAACCGTGTGTTTGCTGGCACCCGATGGCGGCAAAACCACACGCTGCGTTGAAACCAAAGTTCGTTTCAAACGCCTTTCACGAGAAGATTTGGAAAGCTATTTAAAAAGCGAAGAATGGAAAGGCAAGGCCGGCGGCTATGCCATTCAAGGCCGGGCCGAAGCGTTCGTACGCAATTTAGCTGGATCCTATTCCGCGGTTGTTGGTCTGCCGCTCTATGAAACTGTGACGCTGTTGCAAGGGGCTGGCTTTCCGGTTCAACACCGCTGGATGACAGCGCCTGCAAGTGGCCTTTAAGCGAGGCGCATGATGGCCGAGGTTTTGCACTTTATGAAACGCAAGCCCTGCCCCATTTGTAAAAAGCCTTCTGATGTTAAATTTCATCCGTTCTGTTCGAACCGCTGCAAAGATGTTGATCTTTCACGATGGTTCACCGGCTCTTATGCCATTCCGGTGATTGATGATGAACCGGACGAGACCGCCTAAGCGCGCCCAAAATCGCTTGATAACATTGAAGGATCAACGCCCAGCTTTTTTAACGCGGCTTCATATTGGTGGCCTGCGTCAGTGGCAAAGATCAGCTCCTGATCAGCATAACAATGCAGCCAGCCATTGCGCATGATTTCATTTTCTAACTGGCCGGGCGACCAGCCCGCATAGCCCAAAGCCAAGATTTTTCGGGATGGGCCTTTTCCAAGAGCAATGGCTTTTATAATATCAACCGTGGCGGTTAAGGCAAAATCAGCTGATACGCGCAAGGTTTCTTCAGACATATAATCAGTTGAATGCAGCACAAAGCCTTGAAATTGTTTCACCGGGCCACCCAGCATCACAGGCAATTGCAAAATATCCGGGCTGGTGTGATCGAGTTTCAATTTTTCGGCCATGTCGGCAAAAATCATTCGGGGTGCAGGTTTGTTGATTACAAGGCCCATGGCGCCATCAACCGAATGGGCGCATAAAAACACCACAGACTTGGAAAAATCATCGCCTTGAATAGAAGACATGGCGATCAAAACTTTGCCTTTGAAGGAAATGCGCTTAGCCATGGCATTCACATTAGTCTGGTTTTGTTATTACGGGAAGGTGATTGGATGTTTTTTAGGTTTTCTATAAAAGCATTGCCATGAACCGCAGAAACTTTTTTTTATTGGCCTCGACAATAGGCTTTATCAGGCCCGCCTTTGCATCTGAGCCTTAGTTGACTGAGTTGTGGGACGGTGGCCGCCAGGGCGAAGACTTTATCGGCTTGTTGCATGTTGGCTTGGACGACGGGTGGAAGACCTATTGGCGTGTGCCGGGCGAGGCTGGCATTCCGCCACAGATCGATGTGAAGGGCGACAATGTTGCGTCCTTCCGTGTGGATTTTCCTTTGCCGCAACGCATTGTGGATGGCAGTGGCGAGGCCATTGGCTATCACCATGAGGTGGCTTTCATCATTTATGTGAAGGCAAAGGATGCGGCAAAGCCTGTGGGGGTTGATGTTTCGGCTTTTTATGGCGTGTGCAAAGATATTTGTCGGCCTGCGAAATTTGCAGTTTCAGCCACACTGGGTGTGGAGCAAACCCATGCTGTTGACGTGGCCACATGGCAAGCACAGATCCCCAAGACTGATCAATTTGCCAACGACCCTGATGTGGTGGATGGATATTTAATTCTCAAAATGATGAAACCCGTTGACGATATTTTTGTGGAAGGGCCAGAGCAATTGTATTTTCGCAAGCCTGAATTTAATGGCACCACCGCGCGGTTGAAAATTGATGGCTTAAAGACCGGTGAAAAATTGATGGGTGTGGATTTGCGTCTAACAGCCACAGTGGGTGGCTTGGCCCTTGAACAGAAAGTTATGCTCGCTTAAGGCATCATCCAACAAGCAAGGATGATGATGATGATTAAGATGGGCGAGAAGTTACCAGCAGCAGAATTTATCAGCCACAATGCCGATGGCCAGATTAAGCTTTCAACGGATCAGATTTTTTCGGGCAAGAAAGTTGTGCTGTTTGGCGTTCCGGGTGCGTTTACGCCCACATGCTCGATGAACCACCTGCCTGGATTTTTAGAGCATTTTGAAGCGATCAAAGCCAAGGGCGTTGACACCATTGCCTGCACATCGGTGAATGATGGGCATGTGATGAAGGCTTGGGCCAAGGCTTCAGGTGGCGAGGGCAAGATTGTGTTTCTGGCTGATGGCAACGGCACGTTTGCCACGGCGTGCGGGCTTCAAGTTGATTTGAATGTGGCAGGCATGGGGCTTCGCTCTAAGCGGTATTCCATGATTGTTGAAAATGGAACCGTGATGGCCATCAACGTTGAAGATAAATCTGGCGTGAATGTTTCAGGAGCCGAAACAATTTTGGCGCAGCTTTAACCTTTGTTTTTGTAATAGACATCCAAGAACACGGCCAGCATCAACACGGTTCCCTTGATCACGAACTGCCAATCAATGCCAATGCCCATGATGGACATGCCATTGTTCATCACTCCGATGATGAAGGCGCCGATGACCGCACCGATGATTTTACCAACGCCGCCTGTGACCGCAGCACCACCGATGAAACAGGCGGCGATAACTTCAAGTTCAAAACCGGCACCAGCTTTTGGTGTTGCCACATTGAGACGCGCTGCAAAGATCAACCCGCCCAAGGCTGCCAAGGCACCCATGATGGTGAAAATCCAGAAGGTTAAACGTTCGGTGTTCACGCCAGAAAGTTTGGCGGCTTTTTCATTGCCGCCCATGGCATAAATGCGGCGGCCAAACGTCGTGCGCGTGGTGATAAACATGAACAGTGCGATCAACGTGAACATGACCACCAACACCGTGGGCAAGCCTTTATAGCGCGCCATGATGAAGCTAAACCCAACCAACGCCACCGCAATCAACACATTGCGGCCATAGAAAATGGCTTGGGGTTCTTCAGCCAAACCATGGGCCAATTGGCTGCTGCGCGTTCTGAAATTGAAAAAGATCAAAACCACGGTGATGACTGTGCCGATGAGCAGGGCCAAAAGATTAAAGGGCGCGCCAAACATTTGAACGCCAAAAATATCGGGAATGAAGCCTGTGCTGAGAAGCTGAAATGTTTCAGGCAAAGGGCCAACAGATGCGCCGCCCAAAACTGAAAGTGCAAGCCCTTTAAAAATCAACATGCCAGCCAAGGTGACGATGAAGGCCGGAATTTTATAATAGGCAATGAAATAGCCTTGAACAGCACCAATCGCCGCGCCCAAAGCAAGACACAAAATGGAAGCCGTGACAAAATCAAACTTCGGGACGGTGAACAAATCTGGGTTGGGCGAAGTGCCTGTCATCAACACGGCAGCCATTGCGCCAATGAAACCTGAGACTGAGCCCACTGATAAATCAATATGGCCCGCCACAATCACCAGCAACATGCCAAGCGCCATCACTACGATGTAGCTGTTTTGCAAGAGAAGATTGGTTACATTCACCGGCTTGAACAAAGTGCCATTGGTGTTGAATTGGAAGAACACCATGATTGCCAGCAGCGACAGCAACAGGGCATAATCTCGAATATTGCTTTTGATAAAACGCATGAAATCTGGTTTTACTTGGGTTGTATCAGTCATTTTTTTGTCCGTATGATTTCATAATGGCGCGCATGATTTTTTCTTGGCTGGCTTCTTTGGCGGGCATTTCTGCCACAAATTTTCCTTCGTTCATCACATAGATGCGATCGGAAATTCCGAGCAGTTCTTGCATTTCAGATGAGATGACAATGACGGCTTTGCCCGCTTCAGCCAATTTGTTGATGATGCCATAAATTTCATATTTGGCACCCACATCAATGCCGCGCGTGGGCTCATCCAAAATCAAAACATCGGGGCCAGAAAACAGCCATTTTGACAAAACAACTTTTTGTTGATTGCCGCCTGAAAGATTAACTGTGGTTTGAAAAACTGACGAACAGCGAATGCCCAGTTCACGGCGATATTTGTTGGCGATGGCCAATTCCACCAAATCATCCACCACCGAATATTTTGCAACGCCATCCAAGTTGGCCAGCGTGATGTTGTGTTTGATGTGATCAATCAACACAAGGCCATAAGTTTTGCGATCTTCGGTGGCGTAAGCCAGCCCTGCGTCCATGGCTTTGGGAATGGTGCTCACATCAACTGGCTTGCCGTGGATGAACACCTCGCCGGTAATTTTTTGGCCGTAAGCTTTGCCAAAAATTGACATAGCCAATTCTGTGCGCCCGGCCCCCATAAGGCCCGCAATGCCCACAACTTCGCCAGCTTTGACATGAAGATCAATATTCTTGATCATCTGGCGTTCAGCATGAAGCGGGTGATAACAGCTCCAATTTTTGACTTCAAAAATGGGGTCTTTTATTTGGGCTGTGCGGGGCGGGAAACGATCTGTCAACTCGCGGCCCACCATGGCTTTAATGATGCGGTCTTCGCTGATTTTTTCGGCGTGGCAATCCAGCGTATCCACCGTCATGCCATCACGAATAACAGTGATGCGATCTGCCACTTTGGAAATTTCATTCAGCTTATGGGAAATCATAATGGATGAAATGCCTTGGCTGCGCAATTCCATGAGCAAGGCCAGCAGGGCATTTGAATCGGTTTCATTCAAACTCGATGTGGGCTCATCTAAGATGAGCAGCTTTACTTTTTTGTTGAGCGCCTTGGCAATTTCCACAAGTTGCTGTTTGCCTGTGCCCAGATTGGTGATGAGCGCGTTAGGGTGTTCATTCAAGCCTACTTTTTTCAAAAGGTCTTTGGTGCGGGTGATGGCTTCGAACCAATTGATCACGCCATATTTGGCAGTTTCGTGGCCCAAGAAAATATTTTCAGCAATCGACAAAAGCGGCACCAAAGCCAGCTCCTGGTGGATGATGATGATGCCCGAATCTTCGCTGTCTGAAATTTTGCCGAACTTGCGTTCACTGCCTTCAAAGTGAATTTCGCCGGAATAGGTGCCGTGGGGATAAACGCCTGAAAGCACCTTCATCAAGGTGGATTTGCCAGCGCCGTTTTCTCCCACAACTGCGAGAATTTCAGCCGGCCTCACATCAATGTTCACATCCGAAAGCGCTTTTACGCCCGGAAATGTTTTTGTAATGCCGCGCATTTCCAGAATGGGCTGCATCGCACTCCCCTGTTTTTTGACAAAAGAACACGGGCCTTGCAAATATGCAAGGCCCGTTATTTCATACCGAATTAATTGTCGACCTTGGCTTGTGTATAATAGCCAGAATCCACCAAAGCTGCCTTGATGTCACCTTTGCCAACGCTGTGTGGCGTGAGCAAATATGATGGAACAACTTTTACACCATTGTTATAAGTTTTGGTGTCGTTGATTTCTGGTTCTTTGCCGCTCAGAACAATATCAACCATCTTGGCTGTTACTTTGGCCAATTCGCGGGTGTCTTTGAACACTGTTGAATATTGTTCGCCAGCATTCATGCCTTTGACGGATGCAATTTCAGCATCTTGACCAGTTACGATCGGCATTTCAGCGCCTGGTTTATAGCCAACGCCTTTGAGCGATGAAATAATGCCGCGTGACAAGCCATCGTATGGTGACAAAACACCGTTTACTTTTTTGTCTGTGTAGTTGGCAGAAAGCAAGTTATCCATGCGGGCTTGGGCCACAGCACCATCCCAACGCAATGTGCCAACCTTGTCCATGCCCATTTGGCCTGAAACAATCTTGATCGAGCCATCCTTGATCATCGGATCAAGAACCGACATTGCGCCATTGTAGAAATAGCCAGCGTTGGTGTCATCAGGCGAGCCGCCGAACAATTCAACATTCCAAGGTTTTACGCTTGGGAAACGTTCTTTCAAACCGGCCACAAGCGAGTTGGCTTGCAAAACGCCCACACCAAAGTTGTCAAATGTGGTGTAATAATCCACATTTGGTGTCTTGGTGATCAAACAATCATATGAGAATACTTTGGCACCAGCATCATGGGCTTTTTTCAAAATGTCGCCCATGGTTGAACCATCGATGGCAGCAATGATCAAAACCTTGGCACCCTTGGTGACCATGTTTTCAATTTGCGCCAGTTGGTTTGGAATATCATCTTCAGCATATTGAAGATCTGTGGTGTAGCCCATGCCGGTGAATTCCTTCACCATTGACTCGCCGTCGGAAATCCAACGGGTGGATGATTTTGTTGGCATCGAAATACCAATTAGGCCTTTGTCAGCGGCAAAGCTTTTGCCAGCAGCAACGGCAGCAGCTACGCCTGCAACCGATGCGATGAAATGTCTGCGATTAATCACGGCAATTCCTCCCTAAAATCAGATGGCGCGCGTTGGCTTATTCCAAGCTGTAGCCATCCAAGGGGCATTCATAGGTTGGGATTTCGGCTTGTGCAATAAGTATTGTATGACAAATATGGTCAATTGTGATTTAGATGGTAAATGCTTGAAAAAACAACAAAGCGCAAAGCCAATGCAAATCTGCACGTTTATATTGCACGCAGCATTGGTGAACGCATTTTGGGTGGCGAATTTGTGCCTGGCGAGATTTTGCCCAATGAAGCCCAATGGGGAAAGGCGTTTGGATCTAGCCGCACGGCTGTTCGCGAAGCGCTGAAAACTTTAACCGCCAAAGGCCTTATTGCATCGCGCCCCAAAATTGGTTCTAGGGTGCAACCCAAAATTCAGTGGAACCTGTTTGATCGCGATGTTTTGGATTGGCACCATGCTGCCGCAGACAGGCACGACTTTCTGAACTCGATCCAAGAAGTGCGCCATATGATTGAGCCGGGCGTTGCCGAATTGGCGGCCTTGAAGCGTTCGCCTGCGCAATTGGAACGTGTTCTTCAGGCTTGGAACGGCATGAAAACGGCCAAAAACTTGGAACATACTGTGGCGGCAGACGTGGAATTTCACGAGGCTTTGATGGCTGCGGCCAACAATGCTTTGATTGTGCCTTTTGGCATTATCATCGAAAAAGCCTTGGGCAACCTGTTTGATTTCACCACCCAACGCAATGATCGGCACACAGAGGCATTGAAGATGCACGGTGCCATTGTGAAAGCTGTTACAGCACGCAACGGGCCCGCGGCACGCAAGGCGATGACGGTTTTGCTGAATGATACAGACAGGCTGATTGAAGTAACGATTAATCCACAAGCCAAAGCCAAGCCTAAAACGCCGAAAAAAACAATTCAATCTGATCGCACATAGACGGGTTGCAAGGCTTTTAATGTTCACCTATAGAGACCTCGCGCGTAACCGCGTTAAGGTTGCCCGGGTAGCTCAGTTGGTAGAGCAGCGGATTGAAAATCCGCGTGTCGCTGGTTCGATTCCGGCCCCGGGCACCATTTAGTAGTCCAGCCCCGTCCAACGCAATCTGTTAACAAGTTAAGCTGTTGTAGTTATTGACTTCAGAGTCCATTAAGACTGATTACAGTTTCGCTCTATCCAAATTAATTGTTGGTATTATTGTTGATATCCGAGAAAGCCACATTGGTGAAATTTGGGGTAAGCCACTTTGTTAACAGATATGGCAATAAAGCAAGCAAAACCCACGTCTAAGCTTCGAAAGTTGAGTGACTGGCAAGGCCTTCAGCTGTGGATTATGCCCAATGGTGCCAAGTACTGGCGGTTTGTTTATCGGAGATACGGCAAACAGAAGCTCCTTGCATTGGGTTCTTATCCGCAACAAAGCTTGATTGAAGAGCGGAGGCTGTGCCAAGCGGCAAGAGAACAACTGCGCAATGTGCTTGATCCCTCTCATGAAAAAAAGTCGCCAAACTCAATTTGGCTTCCATCAATAATAATACCTTTGGTGCGATCTGAACCGCACCGGGTTTGCCGGAGACCAGTGAGTTCTTGTTAAGCTGCCATTTTAGAGATGTCCATCATGGTGTAATAGTTTTCTTCAGCCTCTGCTGGCGGGATGTTGCCGATAGGCTCAAGCAAACGGCGATTGTTAAACCAATCGACCCATTTGAGGGTTTCCATTTCGACCTCCTCCAACGTTTTCCACGAGCTGCGCCTGCGGATGACTTCGGTTTTATAAAGGCCGTTGATTGTTTCAGCCAAAGCATTGTCATAGGCATCGCCTACGCTGCCAACGGATGGTTCAATTCCAGCTGTTGCCAAACGTTCAGTGTAACGGATCGAAACGTACTGACTTCCCCTGTCGCTGTGATGGATCAATCCACCCTGATGGGCAGGTCGACGCGCATAAAGCGCCTGTTCAAGCGCATCCAGAACGAAGTCAGTCTTTGCAGTGCGTGATACTTTCCAGCCCACAATGCGGTTGGCAAAGGTGTCTATGATGAAGGCAACATAGGTAAATCCCTGCCACGTTGATACGTAGGTAAAGTCGCTGACCCAAAGTATATTTGGCGCAAGCGCTCGGAACTGGCGGTTCACCTTATCACGTGGGCACGGCATTGAGATATCGGAGAAGGTTGTTTTTAAATTCTTTCCCCGAACAATGCCCCGCAAACCCATGCTGGCCATAAGTCTTGCGACGGTACAACGGGCCACATCAACGCCTTCACGACGCAACTGCCGCCAGGTTTTTCTAACGCCATAGACCTTCCAGTTATCGTCCCAAACTTTTTGGATCTTCGGCTTTAAACTAACATCTCGCTGGCAACGTGGTGACAGCTTTGTTGGATCGGCACGACATGCCAATTGATGATAATAAGTGGATGGGGCAATTGGCAGAACCCTGCAGATCGACTCGACCCCGTAAACGATCCGCTGATCATCTATAAAACTGATCATGGCTTGAA
>JANXRO010000407.1 GCA_025356765.1 Hyphomicrobiales bacterium
CAAATGGTTTCACAGCAAGCGGCAATTGCCAGTGGGCAGCAAGATAAAATACGCCAAGACGATACCGTCAAAACCACAGTTGGCATTGTCTTGTTTTGGCCAGTCCTGCTTTTCAACAAAGGCGATGGAACTACGGCTAACAACCTTGCAAACTTACGTGGCCAAATGCAGGCTATTCAACAGGCTTCAATTCAAAAAAATTGCGGCTTCACGTTCAAGCAATAGCGGCACCCATTGGTGTTTTTAAATCATCACTCTAACCAACCCATCATGTAGCGGCCCGTGTGCCAAGCTTCACGATCCGACCGCACCGCGCAAAGTAATTCAGGTTTGCTCTGCAAAATATCATATGTTTTGCCACAGCCAACAGGCTGATTGGACTTATGCCTTGGCACTGGTTCTCAAGGCCTCTTAACGCTCGCAAATTTTATGGCAATGCCAATAACGCAGCGATCTTCGCTTGAACTTCTGCCAGCACTTTCTGGCTCACTGCGCCTTTTTTAGTGGCGCGTCTTGCTTTCCAATCTAAGCTTTTCACTTGGTCAGCCAACACCACACTTGGTGGTGTTTCGCTCACCACAACTTCAAAGACATAACCTTTTTTCTGTGAACTCATCGGGCAGCAAATTGCCATGCCGCGCAATTGGTTATAACGCGCAGGCGTTAAAACCAAAGCAGGTCTATGCCCAGCTTGCTCATGGCCGGCCTGCGGGTCAAATTCTAGCCAGATCACGTCGCCGCGATCAGGCACGAATTCTGCCATCACCAAATTTCCTTGCCAATGGTTGGCCCAAATTCCACCACATCAGGAAAGGTTTGAGGATCCATTTGATCAAGCAAATCATCAAGCCGATATGTTGCAGAAGCAATAGGCTCAATCACAATGCGCCCACTTTCTTCACGCACATCCACCGCCTGATCAATGGCAATGGCAGCAGTTGCCAAAACAGAAGCAGGAATGCGCACCGCCGCGCTATTGCCCCATTTTTTGATTTGCAATCGCATTTGATTATCCTCACCTGTTTCCAGCAGAGTAAAGCGAATTCTTAATTGTGTCAACATTGTATATACAATTGGCGTTTTGCCACAGCCTAAAGGCTGATTGGACTTTTGCGATGGCCGAAGTTGATCTGCCATTTACGCGCGCATGATATGATGCAAATGTGGATTATGGCTATAGATAGTGCATTGACCGTACGCTGTCAAGGTTTATTTTAATAAATAGGATTTTTAGGCTTTATTTTTCAGCCGTACAATCACGTCAATGCGGTCAATTTCCTGGCCAGGGGGCAGGTTCGGAAGGCCCGAGATTTTCAGGTCACCGGGCTCAATGTCGTATAATTCGCCATCTGCTTCATTAAAAAAGTGAAAATGGTTTGATGTGTTGGTGTCGTAATAGCTTCTCACACCTTCAATGGCCACTTCGCGCAACAGGCCCGCATCTTTGAATTGATGCAACGTGTTATAAACCGTGGCCAGCGAAACGCTGATGCCGAATTTCATTGCATCTTCATGCAGGCTTTCGGCGCTGACATGTTTGTCACAGCCTTCAAACAGCACTTTAGCCAAGGCCAAACGCTGCTGCGTTGGGCGCAAACCAGCCTTGCGAAGCTTTTCAGCAGTGGTGAAATTGGCGTTCATGCCTACCTTATACACAGGAATGGGTTTGCAATTCAACGCTTTCAGTTTTAGCCGCACGCATGTTAAAAGATTTTAAAAATCAAGCAGGGGCATTATGACGACCAGAAATTCCAGTTTCAATTATGAAGAGCTTATCGCCTGCGGGCGCGGCCAATTGTTTGGGCCGGGCAATGCCCAATTGCCCCTGCCGCCTATGTTGATGTTTGATCGGATTACATCGGTTGAAGAAAAAGGCGGCGCTGCTGGCCTTGGCAAAATTGTGGCTGAATTTGATATCAAACCAGACCTGTGGTTTTTCGCCTGCCATTTTGAGGGCGACCCCGTAATGCCAGGCTGTTTGGGGCTTGATGCGCTTTGGCAATTAACAGGCTTCTTTTTGGGCTGGCTGGGCGAGCCCGGGCGGGGACGCGCTCTTGGCGTGGGCGAGGTTAAATTTTCAGGAATGGTAACGCCCGCCATAAAAAAGGTGACTTATGAAGTTGAAGTGACCCGATTGATTTTGCGCAAGCTGAAACTGGCCGTGGCCAATGGCGTGATGAAGGCTGATGGCGAAATTATTTATAATGTAACCGACATGAAGGTCGGTTTATTCCAAGCTTAGGGAGTTTGTCATGCGCAGAGTTGTTATTACCGGAATGGGCATCGTATCGTGCATTGGCAACAGTTCACAAGAAGTGACAGCGTCTTTGCGCGAGGCCAAATCTGGCATTGTGCGGGCAGATAAATATGCCGAGCTTGGCTTTCGCAGCCAGGTTCATGGCCAACCCAATTTTGATTCTGAGCAAGTTGATCGTCGTGCCCGCCGCTTCATGGGCGATGGCGGCATTTGGAATTACGCCTCGATGGAACAAGCCATCGCAGATTCCGGCCTTGAAGAAAAAGACATCAAGAATGATCGCACCGGAATTATCATGGGCTCTGGCGGCCCATCAACCCGCACGATTGTGGCCGCAGCTGATACTGCGCGCGAAAAAGGCCCAAAGCGCGTTGGCCCGTTTGCCGTTCCACCTTCCATGTCTTCTGCCCACTCCGCTGTGCTGGCAACACCTTTTGGCATTCGCGGGGTGAATTATACAATCTCATCGGCCTGTGCCACATCGGCCCATTGCATCGGCAACGCCACTGAAATGATTCAATGGGGCAAGCAAGATGTTATGTTTGCCGGCGGCGGC
>JANXRO010000014.1 GCA_025356765.1 Hyphomicrobiales bacterium
GGTTGGCGATAGGATGTATCGCTTTCGCGCATGGCCAATTTTGCCAGCTGTTCGGCAATATCTTCAAGCTTGGTGGCGGCACGTTCAATCGGGTGGGTTGAAATCAGCGAACTTCGCGAAGCGCGGGGCTGGACTTGTGGAGCCTGGTCAACCGGTCCATCGGCCTGTTCATTGATGGCAGAATTCAGCCATTCGCCCAGCGTCATGCCTGAACGGCGCGCCGCAGTTTTGGCCACTTCCCTGAGCTCAGGCTCAACACCCTTGATGCTCCATGGAATTCCTGGCTTCATGTTACTCACTCTCCAATGCCCAACGAAGCAAATCACTTTGCTTTTTGCTTCAAATGCTGAAAGTTAACTTTTTAGGTAAATATTGCGTTAAGGAACGGCAAAATAGTTCCGATTCTTATAATTAAAGGATAGTCCGTGAGCTCTCTTGCTTTCATCTCGTCGCCGCTGGATCGCAATGCCAATATCCGTTCAGATGCCAGTTTGATTGAACAACGCCTCAAAGATACGAACGTTAAAATTCTTCAACTTTCGGGCGATGGCGTTCGCATGGCGGGTAAATCACTTTTTACCAAGGCCGAAGCGATTTTGAGTGAAACCATCTACTTGGGCGAAGATCAATTTGGGCACCCTTGGTTTGCACAAGAAAAATTAACAGAAAACGCCATGTCGCCCATTAGGCCCTTGATCACCGAAAGTGATATTTCGCCTAATCACCTGTCCATCGTGGCCCAAGCCCGCAGCATGCTGCATTGGCATGCAAAACATGGGTTTTGTGCCAATTGCGGGGCTAAAACAGCGATGGCTGATGCGGGTTATCGCCGCCATTGTGCGGTTTGTGCCATTGATCATTTTCCGCGCACTGATCCTGTTGCCATCATGGCAGTGCGCCACGGCGATAAGATTCTATTGGGCCGACAAAAAGCTTGGGCGCCGGGCATGTTTTCAGCGCTGGCAGGTTTCATGGAACCAGGCGAAACCATTGAGCAATGTGTGGCGCGTGAAGTTTTTGAAGAGGCTGGCATCAGCGTTGGCAAGATTACCTATGTGACCAGCCAACCGTGGCCATTTCCTGCAAACTTAATGATCGGCTGCATCGCAGAGGCCATCAGCACCGAGATAAAAGTCGACGAAAAGGAACTGGAAATCGCACGGTGGTTTTCGCGTGACGAGATCAATTTGATGCTGCAACGCAAACATCCTGAAAACCTCTATGCTTCAAACCCCTATGCCATCGCCCATGCCGTGATCATGGCTGCGCTCTGAGCATTTCGGCAATGGCCAGAGAAGGACGATTTAATTCGACCCTCAAAATAATATTTGCCAAAGCCCCCGAATTTGGCCTAGGCTAGGCCGAACGCGGGAGAGGCCCTATGTATCTCGGACTGGATTTTGGAACGTCTTCTGTTAAAGGCGTGTTGATGGACGATCATCAAAAGCTGATCGCCACCGCTACCTCACCCCTTAAAGTTTCGCGGCCACACCCCGGCTGGTCTGAACAAAACCCAGAGAGTTGGTGGAAAGCCGCCAATCTTGTTGTGGCGGCGCTGCGCAAGGCCAAGCCGAAGGCTGTTGCCGCCGTCAAAGGCATTGGCATGTCTGGCCAGCAACATGGTGCCACGCTGATTGACAAGAATGGCAAGGTTTTGCGGCCTTGTATTTTATGGAATGACGCGCGCAGCTTTGTTGAATGCGAAGATATTCTAAAAGCCTGCCCAAATGCCAAAGCAATCACCGGCAACATTCCCTTGGCAGGATTTACCGCGCCCAAACTCTTGTGGGTGAAAAAGCATGAGCCAGAAATTTTTTCTCAAATAGCCAAGGTTCTGTTGCCGAAAGATTATATTCGTTTTCGCATGACTGGCACCTATGGCTCGGACATGTCTGATGCAGCAGGCACCTATTGGCTTGATGTGGCAAAACGAGATTGGTCTGACACCATGCTTTCGGCCACGGGTTTGCGGCGCGAGCATATGCCGGAATTGTTTGAAGGCACAGATGTGACAGGGCGCATCACCGAAAAGCTGGCCAAGGCATGGGGCATGCCCTTGATGCCCGTTGTTGCTGGCGGTGGAGGCGATAATGCATCTGCTGCCGTTGGCATTGGTGCTGTAAAAGATGGCCAGGCTTTTGTCTCGCTTGGAACATCCGGCGTTATGTTTGTATCCAACAAAAAATTCAGCCCCAACACGGCGCGCGCGGTGCATGCGTTTTGTCACGCGGTGCCAAATACGTGGCACCAAATGGGGGTTATCCTTTCAGCCACGGCGTCCATTGAATGGTTGGCGGGTGTTCTCAAAACGCCTGCGCCAAAACTCACAGCAGCTTTGGGAAAAAAACTGGAAGGACCGTCTTCAGTTCTGTTTTTGCCTTATCTTTCCGGTGAGAGAACTCCGGTTGGAGACAGCCAAATTCGCGGTGCGTTCTTGGGGCTGGCCCATGAAAGCGATGTGAATGAAATGACGCATGCGGTGCTTGATGGTGTGGCTTTTGCCTTGCGCGATTCATTTGAAGCGCTGAACGCGGCAGGGGCTGATGTCAAACGCCTGATGGCTGTGGGTGGCGGCACCCATTCAGAAATTTGGCTTAAAATTATCGCCACAGTTTTAGGCGTGCCGATTGATTTGCCCGTTGCTGGTGATGTGGGCGGTGCCTTTGGTGGTGCGCGCTTGGCGATGATTGCAGCCACCGGGCAAGATTTTAAAGCCGTTTGTACGCCACCAAAAATTGCCAAAACCATTATGCCAGAAACTAAAGCCACTGCTGCCTATGCCGCAGCCTATCAAACCTATACCAAAATTTATCCAGCTATTAAGGGATTGTCTCATGTCTAAATTCTATTCGATTTCAGAACCGATTAAATACGAAGGCCCAAATGCAACAAGCGCATTGGCCTATCGTTGGTATAATCCATCGCAAAAAGTTTTGGGCAAAACCATGCGCGACCATCTGCGCTTTGCTGTTTGCTATTGGCATACATTGTGCTGGCCAGGAGGTGATCCATTCGGTGGTGAAACGTTCAATCGCGCGTGGCACCATGATGCAGACCCTATGA
>JANXRO010000046.1 GCA_025356765.1 Hyphomicrobiales bacterium
AAGAAGCCTTGGGCCTGTTGCTGGCGTGAATGGCACTGAGACTTGCAGCTTGGGATAATATTGTCCGCCTGCGCGGTGAAACGCATCCGCCCACCCATGATCAAAAACATATTCTCCCATGGAATGAGATTTTAAATAGCACGGGCAGGCGGCAACGATTTTGCCATTGTCTTCCAACACCAGATGACTTGCTTGCCATCCTGATTTGGCATTGGCCGAACCTGATTTTTCCAGCGCCCACAAAAATGCGTGCGAGATGAATGGATTATAAGTTGCAGCATCGGGGTTTGCCACGGCGTTCCAATCTGCGGCGGCAATCGTGCCCAAAGATGAAATGACGCGTGTGGTTATGCTCATGCGGGAATAAAATTCTCAAATGTGATTTGGTCGGCATAGCGACGCGCTTGGGCGGCATCTGCCTCGTTTTCAATTGTCCATGAAAGTATCGGGTGGCCCGCTGCTTTAATCTCAGTGATGGGGGCAAAGGGCAGTTGATGAAAATCGAACGACACAAAATGCGGCCGACTTTCAGGCGTGTGCCACATCTCGCGCATGGCAACACGTTTGGCCACAGGCAAGGGATTATAATAGGCATCGATCACGCGATCTGCCGTGATGCCGCGGACCATGTGGTCTGCGGTTGCGGCAACGCGAGCGATAAGATCAGGATCAAATGACATCAGTGCAAAAGGGCCATGATATTGCGACAAAACTTTGACGGCGCGGTCTGTCAACGTGGTGTCATCATCCCACAGCGATTTTATTTCGATCACCAATGTTGATTGGCCATCAACCTGTTCTAACAACTCGCCCAAGGTTTGGATGCGGTCTTTGCCTTGTTTGTATTTCATGGCTTTAAGCTGTCGCAAGCTCAAGTCTTTCACCTTGCCTTGGCCGTCCAACACGCGCGCCACGTCATCGTCATGGAAAACAACAGCCTCGCCATCCTGGGTGAGTTGAATATCAGTTTCGATTGAAAACCCGTGGTCTATTGCGGCGGCAAATGAGCTTTCACAATTTTCTACCAAGCCTTGTTTTTCATTGTGCAAACCGCGATGCGCAATGGGTTGGCGCACAAGCCAAGCAAGATCGCGCAATTGGGGCGTAAAGCGCATTAGGTAATTTCCACAATGGCTTCAATTTCAACAGTGGCGTTCAAAGGAAGTTCGCTGACGCCAACACTTGAACGCGCATGTTTTCCCTTTTCACCAAACACATCGACCAGAAAATCTGATGCGCCGTTGATCACTTGAGGAATGGCCACATCTTGGTTGTTTGCGGCAACAAAGCCCACCAGTTTCACCACGCGCACAACGCGGTCTAAATTTCCATCACACGCGTCGCGCAATTGGGCCAATATGTTAATGGTGCATAGTTTTGCGGCTTCCGCGCCAAAGCCCACAGAAGTGGGTTTCCCCGCATACATAACCTTGCCATCTTTGACAGGAATTTGGCCTGCAACAAAAACCAGGCTTCCGCTTTTTACCCAAGGCACATAATTGGCCACGGGTTTTACTGCGGCCGGAAGTTCGATGCCCAATTCAGCCAAGCGTTGATCAATTTTGCCCATGTTGTTTCTCATCAGAACAGTTCATATATATTGGCAGAGTTTAGAGGATTGTGACGCAATGCGCGATGTGAAAATGGGTGTTTTGGCGGTTCTGGGCTGCGGTGTTTTGGCCGGGCAGGCGTTTGCAATGGATCTTGCGCCGCATCGTGCGCTTTATGAACTTTTGCCTGCGCGGGTTGATCAACCCGGCAAGGTTATGCCGATGGATGGGCGCTTGGCCTATGAAATTACAGGCTCAGCCTGCGATGGCTACACTGTGAACTATCGCATCGCCAATCGCTTTCAAGACCCAACATCAGGCTCTAAACTTGTTGATACGCAATTGAATGTTTTTGAGGCTGCCGATGGCACACAGTTTGATGTTGAAGAACATCAACTGGCAGGCACAGATGATGCGCCAGCTCAACGGTTAAGCGTGAAGCGCCCGCAATCCGGCGGTGTGGGCCAAGGCCAGATTATCAGCCCCGACGCCCAAACATTCACTCTGGCAGCAGATGTGCTTTTTCCATCAGCATTGGAAATTAAGCTTTTGCACGAGGCAGAGCAGGGCATTAGCCGTGATTCCTCACTGGTGTTTGATGGTTCTGACGGCAAAAAAGTTTTGAAGGCGATTACATTTATTGGCAAAAAGCGCGCGCCCGGAAGTTTTGCAATCGATGTTTCTAATATAGAGTTGAAACCCTTAGCGGGCCTTGCATCTTGGGCCATGTCGACAAGCTATTATGCGACAGACGACACGAACAGTGACACGGCAGATTATCAGGCCAGCTTTAATATGTATGAAAATGGAGTGTCGTCTGAATTGTTGTTTGACTATGGTTCTTATGCGTTGAAGGGTAAGCTGACCAAGCTTGAACTTTTAAAGCCTGCGCCGTGTGACACAGCAAAGATCAAAAAATAATGCCAGGCTTTGTGATTGCCTTTTTTATTGTCGGTGGGGCGCTTTGGTTTTTCCGCAGTTTGGGGCGTTTGAAACCTGAACAATCCCGCGCTTTCACACGCAAAATTTCAAGCTTTGTCTTAATCGGTTTGGCTGGGCTTTTTGCAATGCGCGGCAATTTTGTTTTTGCGGCACCCCTGTTTGCGATTGGCAGCACTCTTTATGGAACGTCGCAATTTTTTCCAAACGGGTTCAGTTGGGCCAAGCCCACAGAAACACCGCGCGGTTCATATCAGCCGCCCGCGAGCACAGGTGCCATGAACCATGATGAGGCATTGCAGGTTTTGGGTTTGAAATCTGGCGCCACCGAAGCCGAGATAAAATCAGCCCACAAAAAGCTGCTGAAAGATTTTCACCCTGATGCAGGCGGCACAGATTATCTGGCAAGCAAGATTAACATGGCCAAAGACATTTTGTTGAAACGCAATTAACTTTGCGGTGCAACTGTCATGCAGCTTGCGCCCAATTTTGAAATTTTCAAACAGGCCATCTTGGCTCCCATCTGGTCAAAGCCAGAAAAGCGCGCATGATAGATGGTTTTTTTGCCGCTTTGGACAGTGTCCGTAAAGGCTGCCTTGCCATCCAATGCTGGAATTTGTTTGCCAAGCAATTGCGTGATGCGGGCCTGTGCTTCGGCTTTGTGCTTATAGGGGCCGATTTGAATGTTCCACGTAGCAGCATTCAATGTTGCAGGTTGATCTGACGCCGAGACGACTGCAAACGGCAGTTTGTCGGGCTTTTTGTTGGGGGGGGCTAAATTGGCTTCTAAAACTTTGGGGCCAGAACCTGTTGTTACGGTATCTGCCGCATCTTCGTCACCAGAGTTTTGATCTACCGGGCCAGTGGCAGCATCTGCCGAGGCCGAAGCTAATTCGGTTGAAGCAACATCTGCTGATTTTTCAGTTTTTGCTTGTGCAATTTCTGAAGCAGATTTTTTCGCTAAAGGATCGATCACACCCTTGGAAGATCCGGCAAGCGCAGCAATGGTTGTGCCGCCGTGGGCTTTGGCAAACATTTTTTCAAACATATGCATCATAAAAGCGCCGCGGGTGCTGGAAGACCGCGCACCCAAAACAACGCCCACCAAACGCCTTTCATCACGTTTTGTGGATGTGACAAGGTTATAACCAGAGTCTGCGATATATCCGGTTTTGATGCCATCTGTTCCGGCGTAATGTTCGACCAACTTGTTGTGGGTGCGAACAGTGCGGCCATGAAACTGAAATTCAGTGATGCGGAAATAGGGATAATATTGCGGAAAGTCGCGCATCAGGCGCAGGCCCAAAGTGGCCATATCCCTTGCCGTTGTATATTGCTGCGGATTGGGCAGGCCAGAGGCGTTGCGAAATGTTGAATTGTTCATGCCAATGGTGTGGGCAACGCGCGTCATTCTTG
>JANXRO010000055.1 GCA_025356765.1 Hyphomicrobiales bacterium
TTTTTCGGAACGTGGAAATAATGAGCAGAAAAGCAACCTTAGATAGTATCGCGTTGAATCCGAGATTCGGCGAGCCGTGCGCGATTTTTGATGATTCTGCCTTGTTGGAAAAGTTCAGTTTTTTTCAACTGCTGCAAATGAGCACTTCCCGATGAACCGCACGGATATTTTTTCAAATTTCAAAACGACGACGGCGAAGTCCGCGAGCGGGTCCACCGCAACACCATCCAACAGGCCACAAAAGTTTCAAACCATCTTCTTTCAAAATTCAATCGGGGTTTCCAAATGACTCAATTTTCTCAAATTCCAATAGCCACAGGCCCGGCGCGGCGGATGCGCAACATCGCAACCGTTGTTCTTGCTGGATCGTTTATGCTGTTCCAAGCGACGCCATCCTTCGCCACACTCGACAACACCGCCAACGCCGTGGGTACACCACCTGCGGGTGTTCCGACCAATTTTGGTTCATCCAGCCAAAGCGTTCCGGTTGCTGCTCCGGCACCAAAGTTTACAGTTTCGAAGTCTGCTTCGGTGCCCACGACGAGTTCAGGATTAGATTCTGGAATTGTGGATGCGAACGACACGATCACTTACTCCTATTCGGTGACCAACACAGGTAACGTTACCATGAGTGGTGTTGTGCCGACAGATACGGGACCAAAATTCAATGGTTCGGCCGGTACGGGATCGCTTGGCGCGTTTAGCCCCGCATCAGCCAGTCTTGCACCAGGCGCCAACCAAGTTTTCACCGCTACATACACTTTAAGTCAGCTTGACGTTGATCACGCGGCAGGCATTGCAAGCGGTGTGGCCAACACCGCTGGCGTGACAGGCACAACCCCGCTTGGTGTGGTCTTCACACCAACATTGGCAAGCCTTGGACCAACCAATACAGCCACGACAACAATTCCTGCTGCTTCGAAAATGACGATCAGCAAAGTTGCTGTACTGACGGATACAGTCGCTCCCGGAAATACAGCTCTGTTTGCCGATTTGGGTGAAACAATCACCTACACCTACACCGTCAACAACACTGGCAACGTTGCCATGACGAATGTTAGCGTGAAGGATATGCACGGCACACCAGGTGTACAATTGGCATTGGGTGCGGGCGGCATTACCAACGAAACGATCACCGTGGTTGGTCCATTGGGTGCTGGTTCATCAACCAACACAACAGTGAACGATGGCATTATCAACTCGCTGGCTCCGGGTGCCACGGCCACATTCACTTATGTGCACACCGTAACACAAGCCGAAATCAACAAGGGATAAAACATTGCACTGCGCGGCGGCAACGTCGCGCGGTGCCTCGATATGATGAACATGCAGGGCAAACAGAAAATCGGTTTTAAAGCGCCGCGCAGGATCGCAAAGATCACTGCGCTTTTGGCGTTTTTAACTGCTTCTCTGTTTATCCAAACCTTAAACGCTAAGGCTGACATCACCAATACAGCCACCGCCTCTGGTGATTATGCCAGTGTCACCACAACAACCAGCCCTGCCACTGCCTCTGTGCCGGTTGCGGCAGCTGTGCCAGTTATTGGATTGGTTAAAACCGCCGGTGCCGTGGTTGATGTGAATGCCAATGGCGTGACTGATGTGGGCGACACGATTTCTTATACATTCACCGTTTCTAACTTGGGCAACGTCACGCTGAACCCCGTAACAGTGACTGACCCGAAGATTGCCAACATCACTTGCGTTGCGACCAGTCTTGATCCTTCAACCACAACGACATGTTCGGCCGCGGCACCCTATGTTTTAACCCAAGCTGATATTGATGCCGGCAAGGCATCAAACCAAGCCACGGCTTCCGGCAAGCCGCCCACTGGCCCGGATGTGACCGATTTGTCTGACCCCACAACACCGGGCCCCGGCACGAATGCAACAACTGATGTTCCACTCATCCAAGCGCCCAAGATTGGTTTATTGAAAACAGCGGGTGCCATTGTTGATACCAATAGCAACGGCGTGCAAGATGCTGGCGACACCATTGCCTTTACATTCACTGTTTCAAACTTAGGCAATGTGACGTTGAACCCAGTTTCAGTGGTTGATGCACAAGTGCCTTCCATCACTTGCGTGGCCACAAGCTTGGCACCTGCGGCCACCACAACGTGCACATCCGCCACACCTTATGTTTTGAAGCAGGCTGATATTGATGCAGGCTCGTTCTCGAATCAAGCCAAAGCAACTGGCAAACCGCCGACTGGTCCCGATGTGACAGATTTGTCTGACCCCACAACGCCGGGATCTGGTGCGGGCAAAGACAACCCAACTGTTACAACAATTACTCCCTCGCCCAAAGTTTCAGTGGTGAAAACGGCTGGCGCCATTGTTGATGTGAACAGCAATGGCAAGGTGGATGCTGGCGATACCATTGCTTACACATTCACTGCCGCCAACCTTGGCAACGTGACGTTAAGCCTTGTCAATGTGACAGACCCTAAGGTTCCTTCCATCACCTGTGTTGCAACAACGCTTGCTCCTGCGGCCACCACAACCTGTTCAGCTGCAGCCTATACGTTAACGCAGGCTGATATTGATTCAGGTTCGATCAGTAACCAAGCCACAGTTTCGGCAAAGCCACCCGTTGGGCCAAATGTTTCAGATTTGTCTGATCCCACCACACAAGGCTCAGGCCCCGGCAAGGATGACCCCACGGTTGTCGCACTTCCCGCAGCGCCCGCCATTGGTTTGGTGAAGGCCCAAGGTACCATTACCGATGTGAACACCAATGGCATGACAGATGTTGGCGACACAATTGCCTATACCTTCACCGTTTCAAACATTGGCACAGTAACTTTAAACCCGATCAGTGTTGCAGATCCTAAAATTCCTTCCATCACATGCTTGGCCACAAGCCTTTTACCCGGCGCTTCGACAACCTGCACGCCAGCAGCCCCTTATGCCTTGACGCAAGCTGACATTAATTCGGGCAGCGTTTCCAACCAAGCCACGGCCACGGGCAAGCCACCCACGGGCCCTGTTGTGACCGATCTTTCAGACCCCACAACACCGGGCACGGGTGTTGGCAAAGATGACCCGACGGTTACAACCATTCCTGCTTCACCCAAGATTGGTTTGGTGAAAACTGCAGGCGTTGTGACCGACGCCAACAGCACTGGCAAAACCGACGCTGGCGATACGATTGCTTATACTTTCACCGTTTCCAACTTGGGCAACGTGACCCTGAACCCGGTTAGCGTGACTGATCCTAAAGTTCCCGGCATTGTGTGCGCGGCCACGACTTTGGCCCCTGGCGCGTCAACGTCTTGCACATCGCCTTCACCTTATGTGTTGACGCAGGCTGAAATCAACGCGGCTTCTGTCACCAACCAAGCCACGGCCTCGGGCAAGCCACCAACTGGCCCTGTTGTGACAGACTTGTCTGATCCGGCAACACCAGGCCCCGGCACTGATGCACCAACAGTCAGCCCGCTCACACCCACATCGCAAATCAGCGTTGTTAAAACTGTGGGCTCGACAACAGACGTGAACGCCAACGGCATTACGGATGCTGGCGATTTGCTGAACTATAGCTTTGCGGTTGAAAACTTGGGCACCACAACGCTGCATAGCGTCTCGGTAACAGATAATAAAATTGGCGCAGTGACATGCCTTGCCACAACCTTGGCACCGGGCGCTTCAACCACATGCACAGGCCCTGCCTATACACTAACGCAAGCCGATGTTGATCTGGGCCAAGTGACCAACCAAGCAACCGCCACAGCACTTTCGCCCCTCAATGTATCTGTCAGCGATTTGTCAGATGGCGCGGCATTTGGTTCAGGCGCTGGCAAAGATGATCCGACAATCACTGCGATTGCACCAAAGCCCGCCATTGCACTGTTGAAAACAGCGGGTGCCATTGTTGATGCCAATAGTGATGGCAAGGTGGATGCGGGTGATACGATTGCTTATGCATTCACTGTTTCGAATGTTGGCAACTTAACCCTCAATCCGATCAGCGTTTCTGATCCGAAGGTTCCCACCATCGCTTGCGTGGCCACAAGCTTGGCCCCGGGTGCTTCAACCAATTGCTCTGCGGCAGCACCTTATGTGTTGAAGCAGGCTGATTTGGATTCTGGTTCATTCTCCAACCAAGCCACCGCTTCGGGCACGCCACCCACTGGCCCACCGGTTACAGATTTGTCTGATCCGACAACGCCGGGCACGGGCCCCGGTAAAGATGACCCAACGGTTGTGAACCTTGTTGCAGCGCCAGCCATTGGCTTGGTTAAAACTGCTGGTGCCATCACAGATGTGAATGCCAACGGCGTTCAAGATGCGGGCGACACGATTGCTTATAGCTTTACAGTTTCTAACCTTGGCAATGTAACGCTTAACCCAGTTTCGGTAACTGACCCGATGTTGGGCAGTGTTACGTGCGCGGCCACGGTTTTGGCACCCACTGATACAACAATCTGTTCAGCTCCAACCTATGTGTTGAAACAATCTGACATTAACGCTGGCCATGTGGCAAACCAAGCCACAGCCACAGGCAAGCCGCCCACTGGCCTTGCTGTGACAGATCTTTCAGACCCAAAGACGCCCGGTTCTGCCCAAAACAACCCGACTGATGTTGCTATTACACAAACCCCCAAAATTGGTTTGGTGAAAACAGCTGGCATTGTGACGGATGCTAACAACAACGGCAAAACCGATGCTGGCG
>JANXRO010000076.1 GCA_025356765.1 Hyphomicrobiales bacterium
GAACAAGCCATCGAAATGGCCAACGCCACTGAATTTGGCTTGGCCTGCTATTTCTATACGCGCGATATTGGTCGCGTGTGGCGTGTGGGCGAAGCGTTGGAATATGGCATGGTGGGCATTAATGAAGGTTTGGTGGCCGCAGCCGAAGTTCCATTCGGTGGTGTAAAACAATCCGGCATTGGGCGTGAAGGCTCGCTTCACGGCATGGAAGAATATTTGGAAATTAAATACATGCTGATGGGCGGCCTTGATAAATGAGTGCTGACACCCAAAAAAAAGCCGCAGCCGAACATGCGGTGAAAATTGTAGATAAGGGCATGAAGATCGGTTTGGGCACCGGTTCCACCGCCAACTATTTCATCGAAGCTGCCGCACGCAAAGTGAAAGACCAAAATCTTGATACGGTGTTTGTGGCAACTTCGGCAGAAACTTATCACAATGCGCAAAAGCTTGGCCTTAAGCTGATCAATATCGAAGATGCGCCGTTTCTTGATTTCACGGTGGATGGGGCAGATGAAATTGACTCATCCTATCGGCTGATCAAAGGTGGTGGTGGTGCATTGCACCGCGAAAAAATCGTTGCATCATCATCGCGATTTGTCATTTGCATTTGTGATGAATCCAAGAAGGTAGACACATTAGGTAAATTCCCGCTACCGGTTGAAATTTCCAGATTTGGGGTTAACCCGACAGCTTGGAAAATTGAACGCGTATTGTCTCAAATGGGTTTTGAAAGCCCCAAAATGCGCCTGCGTGCGAACAAAGAAGGCAAGCCCTTTGTCACTGAAAGTGGCAATGCCATCATTGATCTCGATTTAAAAAAAATTCCTGATCCTGAAAGGTTGGAAGCATTTTTAAACAGCCTGCCTGGTGTGATTGAATGTGGATTGTTCATCGGCATTTTTGGAATTTTGATGATGGGCACTGACAAAGGTGTGATTGAGACAACCCGCAAATGACGCAATTTGACTATGATCTTTTCGTCATTGGTGCAGGTTCTGGTGGCGTTCGCGCGGCCAGAATAGCGGCCAAGCACGGGGCCAAAGTCTGCGTGGCTGAAGAATATCGCGTGGGTGGAACTTGCGTTATTCGTGGCTGCGTTCCCAAAAAACTTTTTGTCTATGCTTCAAAGTTTGCCGAAGAATTTGAAGATGCAGTGGGCTTTGGCTGGACAACTGAAAAAGTGTCTTTCGATTGGCAAACGCTGCTTGAAAATAAAGACAAGGAAATTGACAGATTAAATCGCGCCTATATCAAAAACCTGGAAAGCTCGGGCGCAACACTGATTCAAGAACGAGCCACCATCGTTGATAAAAACACAGTTCAATTGGCTTCTGGCAGCAAGATCACTGCTAAATATATTTTGGTTGCAACAGGCGGTGCCCCCATGGTGCCGCGCCATTTGCCGGGCCACGAACTGGCCATGACATCCAATGAAGCATTTCATTTGGAACGCTTGCCGCGCCGCATTGTTATTGTGGGCGGCGGTTATATCGCGGTGGAATTCGCCGGCATATTCAATGGCCTTGGTGTTGAAACAATTTTGGTGTTGCGCGGCGAACAAATTTTGCGGGGCTTTGATGATGATCTGCGCAACCACTTGGCTGCCGAGATGATCAAAAAAGGCATCGAAATTAAAACCAAGGCCGATATTGCGATGATCGAGCGATCTGGCGATGGCGTGCGCGTAACACTTGAAGATGGTTCGCAAATTGGCGCTGGCCAAGTGATGTTTGCAACAGGCCGCATGCCCAACACCCACGGCTTGGGCTTAGAAAATGTTGGCATCGAAATCAATATGCATGGTGCCGTTCCAGTTAACGAATTTTCACAAACCGTGGTGGATAATATCTATGCGGTGGGCGATGTTACCAATCGCGTAAACCTAACTCCGGTTGCTATCCGCGAAGGCCATGCCTTTGCTGATACGGTGTTTGGCAACAAGCCCATCAAAGTTGATCACAGCTTGGTGCCCAGTGCGGTGTTCTCACAACCTGAACTTGGCACCGTGGGCCTGACAGAGGCGCAAGCCCGCAAGCTTCATTCAAAGATTGATATTTATAAATCAACGTTCCGCCCCATGAAGCACACGCTTTCGGGCCGTGATGAACGCATGTTGATGAAGCTTGTGGTGAACGCTGAAACCGATGTTGTGCTGGGCTGCCATATTGCTGGCCCTGATGCTGGCGAAATGGCGCAGTTGCTTGGCATCGCCATCACCTGTGGTGCAACCAAGGCCCAGTTTGATGCAACGCTTGCGGTGCATCCATCAGCGGCGGAAGAATTGGTTACAATGCGCGAGAAGTGGCAGGGCTAAATCCGCCTATGGAATATTGCGGCCAATTGGGCGTAATGTTTCTGTCATGTCCACAACCGCGTTTCAAAACAACCTGATTGCCCAATTGCCGCATCTGCGCCGCTTTGCGCGAGCACTTTGCGGCGATGCGGCTTTGGCGGATGATTTGGTGCAAGATTGCGTGGAACGTGCGCTGTTAAAGCAACATCTTTATGACACATCCCGCCCTTTAAAAGCCTGGCTTTATGCAATTTTGCGCAACATCTTTATAAGCCAATGGCGCAGATCAGCCCAAATGGGGGCGATGAAACCGTTGGATGACATGGAAGATTTTGAAGGCGCGGTTCCGCCCGCCCAAGAGCAAAATCTCTCCGTGGCGCTGATATCTGATGCGCTTGATCATTTGCCCGCACAGCAGCGCGAGGTGTTGGTGATGATCAGCTTGGAAGAACTTTCTTACAAAGACGCGGCGGAAATTATCGGCGTGCCCATTGGCACAATCATGTCCAGGCTTTCACGGGCGCGGGCCTCTATGCAAAACCTATTGGAAAAGCGCGGAACAACTTTTCTGCGCGTGGTGAAATGATGACAAGCACAATCGAAATCTGGGCCCTTCATGCTTATGCTGATGGCGAATTGCAGGGCGAAGAAAAGCAAAACGTTGAACACGAACTGGCTTCAAGCGAAGAAACCCGTTTGATGTTGGAATCAATCCGTACCCAAAAAAGTGAATTTCACAAAGCCTATGATGGCGTGTTGGTTGAACCCGTTCCTGCGCGGCTTTTAAAAGCGGCAACTTTCAAGCCTCGTGCCAACATGTGGCCAAAACTGGCGTTGGCGGCAAGTCTTAGCGCTTTGGCTTTTGGCGCAACGTCTGGCTGGCTTGCGCACAATAGTTTTAACCAAACCATCGTGGCTGAAACTTTGCCGCAACGCGCGCTGGATGCATTTGTGGTTTATGGGGGCGAACAGCGCCACGCGGTTGAAGTGGCGGCAAGCGAGAAAGACCATTTGCAAGCATGGCTTTCAAAACGCATCGGCGTGAATTTCAGCCTGCCAGATTTAACCGAGCAGGGTTACACACTCATCGGAGGAAGGCTTTTGGGCGAAGATGGAAAGCCCGCTGGCCTGTTGATGTATGAAGATGCCAACAAAAAGCGCTTGGCCATTTATGTTGCCGCCAACAGCGCAAAAAACAATGAAGCCATGATGGTGCAGCAAAAGGGCGCGCTGGTTACCTGCTATTGGGTGGAGACAGATATGGTTTATGCCCTTTCTGGCGAGCAATCGTCTGAACAAATGCTGGTTTTGGCCAAAGCCGCCCATGAAGGGTTTGACAAGGCAAGTTAGGGCGTTCTGCCCTTTATTCCTTCAAACCTCTCTGTTAGAAGCCGCGTTATGAGCGACGCACCCAAAAAACCAGAATCTAAAAACGACCGTTATCGCGAAACCGTTTTCCTGCCGAAAACTGATTTTCCGATGAAAGCGGGCCTGCCGCAAAAAGAACCTGAGTTGTTAAAGCGCTGGGTCGACATGAACCTGTTTGGCAAGCTTCGCGAACAATCCAAGGGCCGTGAAAAATTCGTACTGCATGATGGCCCGCCCTATGCCAATGGCAACATTCACATTGGCCACGCGCTGAACAAAATTCTGAAAGACCTTGTTGTGCGCTCAGCCCAGATGAGCGGCAAGGACGCGAATTATGTTCCGGGCTGGGATTGCCACGGCCTTCCCATTGAATGGAAAATTGAAGAGCAATATCGCGCCAAGGGCCAGAACAAAGACGCCGTTCCCATCAACGAATTCCGCAAGGAATGCCGTGAGTTTGCCCAAGGCTGGGTTGACACGCAACGCGAAGAATTCAAGCGCCTTGGCGTGGAAGGCGATTGGGATAATCCATACCTGACGATGAATTTCAAAGCCGAAGCCATCATCGCGCGTGAGCTGTTGAAATTCGTTGGCGATGGGCAACTCTATCGCGGGTCCAAACCGGTGATGTGGAGTGTGGTGGAACGCACGTCATTGGCCGAGGCCGAGATTGAGTATGAAGATATTTCGGTTGATACGATTTTTGTGAAGTTTCCTGTCGTCATGGGTGCATCGGGTGGACCTGACCCTTTCGATTACCGCGATGCACGCATCGTAATTTGGACCACGACTCCTTGGACGATCCCCGGCAATCGCGCCATCAGCTATTCTTCGCGCATCAGCTATGGCCTCTATGAAATCACCGACGCTCCTGAAGGCAATTGGACAGTAAAGGGCGAGAAGCTCATCGTCGCCGATAAACTCGCCGAAGACGTGTTCAAAGCTGGACGTGTCACGGGTTTTCAACGCCTCACCGATGCAAAATTAGATGGCTTTCGTTGTGAGCACCCGCTCGCCTCACTCGGCTACAGCTTTCATGTTCCACTACTCAACGGCGATCACGTCACCGATGATGCAGGTACGGGTTTTGTGCATACGGCACCTTCACATGGTGCTGATGACTATAACGTTTGGATTGCCAATCAAGCTAACCTCCGCAAGCGTGGCATTGACGACACGGTGCCAACGCCTGTTGATGAAAATGGTTTTTACACCACGGATGCTCCGGGCTTTGATGGTGCTCGTGTTATTGACCAATATGGCAAATGGAAAGATGCCAATCCGCGCGTGATTGAAGCGTTGAAAGATGCTGGCATGTTGTTGGCCCACACCAAAAAGGTGATCAGTTATCCTCACTCATGGCGCTCTAAAAAGCCCATCATTTTCCGCAACACGCCGCAATGGTTCATCTCGATGGACAAGGGCAAGCTGCGCGAAAAAGCGCTTGCCGCCATTGAGCAAACCAAGTTTTTTCCGCCCGCTGGCCAGAACCGTTTGCGCGGCATGATTGAACAGCGCCCTGATTGGGTAATCAGCCGCCAACGCGCTTGGGGTGTGCCCATCGCCGTTTTCGTGAATAAGAGAACCGGCGTAATCTTGAATGATAACAAAGTGAACCAGCGCATCTATGATTCATTTTGTGAACATGGTGCTGATGCTTGGTATGAAGCAGACGCGGCCAAAACCTATCTGGCCCCCGATCATAACCCAGACGAATATGAGAAGGTGAATGACATTCTCGATGTGTGGTTTGATTCAGGCTGCACCCATGCTTTTGTGTTGGAAGAACGCCCAGATTTGAAATGGCCAGCCGATGTTTATTTGGAAGGCTCTGATCAACATCGCGGTTGGTTCCATTCGTCTTTGCTTGAAGCTTGCGGCACACGGGGCAGGGCACCTTATGATAACGTGATCACCCACGGCTTCACTTTGGCAGAAGACGGTCGCAAAATGTCCAAATCCCTTGGCAACACAACCGTGCCGCAAGAAGTTATTAAAAACTCTGGCGCAGATATTTTGCGCTTGTGGGTGGCCACCTGTGATTATGCCGATGACATGCGCATTGGCCCTGAGATTTTAAAATCTGCGGTGGAAAATTATCGCAAGCTGCGCAACACCTTCCGCTATATGTTGGGCGCAATTGATGGCTTGCATGATTGGGAACATGTTGCAGCCAAAGACATGCCAGAACTTGAGCAATATATTCTGCACAAGCTTTTTGAAGTGGGCCAAACGGTGGCGGACGCTTATAAGGTTTATGATTATAAAAAAGCCGCGGCTGCCCTTACCAACTTTATGAATGTTGAACTTTCGGCATTCTATTTTGATATTCGCAAGGATGCGCTTTATTGCGACCCGTGGTCTTCCAACAAACGCAAATCGGCCCGCACGGTCATCAACCAATTGTTCCATTGCCTCACCACCTGGTGGGCACCCATCTTGGTGTTCACCATGGAAGAAGTGTGGCTGACGCGCTTTGATGGCGTAGGTTCATCGGTGCATCTGATGCTGTTTGCCGAAGCCTTGCCTGAATGGAAAAATGAAGCCATTGCCAAGAAGTGGGATGCCATTCGCAAAGTGCGCAGCGTTGTAACGGGCGCACTTGAAATTGCCCGCGCTAACAAAACCATTGGCTCATCATTGGAAGCTTCGCCCAAGGTTTATGTGGAGAAGTTTGAAGACATCAGCAACGAAGATTTCGCTGAAGTGTGCATAACCTCTGCTATTGAAGTGATCCATGCGTCAATTCCCGAAGGTGCTTTCATGCTTGAGAATGAAAAGCGCATTGGTGCGGTTGTTGAAAAGGCCCAAGGTGCCAAATGTGCCCGCTCTTGGAAAATTTCCAGCGACGTGGGGCTGGACAAGGATTTTCCCGATATCACCATGCGTGATGCCCAAGCCGTTCGCGAGTGGCAAACTCGCTTTGGAAAAACTGTGTGACGCGCATCTATGGCCCGCTTTCAACTCTTGGGCTGGCTTTGGCCGCTTTATGTTTTGGGTTGGACCAAACCATAAAATGGTGGCTTCTCACCATCATCAACATGCCCGAACGCAAGGTTCTAACGCTAACGCCAT
>JANXRO010000087.1 GCA_025356765.1 Hyphomicrobiales bacterium
CGCAGCATGTGTTGAAAGACCCAGAACTTCTCGCTCGGCTTGAAAAAAACGTTCATGCAGAAATAAAACGCCGCCGTGACATATTCATTGCCAATGCCAGAAAAACGAGCGCAAAATCTGTGGTTATTGATACGCCTCTGCTTTTTGAATCAGGCGCAGATAAAGACATGGATGTAACCATTGTAGTCTCAACTCCTTTGGAACTACAAAGATCACGAGCCTTGTCCCGGCCCGGAATGACCGTAGAAAGACTGGAGATGATTTTAAGTCGGCAGATTCCAGATCAACAAAAACGGCAAAAAGCCGATGAAATCATTGAAAATAATTCAACACTTCTAGAATTAACCAAATCTGTCGAATCCCTATTAAAAAAGCTGAAAGCGATCTGACGTCCATGCGCGAAATTGTTCTTGATACCGAAACAACGGGTTTGTCCCCTGCTGAAGGCCACCGCATTGTTGAAATTGGCGCTGTTGAGCTTTTAAATCATCTGCCCACTGGAAAAGTCTACCATGTTTACTTGAATCCTGAACGTGACATGCCCAGAGAGGCAGAGGCTGTACATGGCCTATCCTCGGTATTTCTGAAAGACAAACCGCTGTTTGCCCAGCAGGCCGACGCATTTCTTGAATTTATTCAAGACTCAAAACTCATCATCCATAACGCAAGTTTTGACATGGGATTTATCAACGCCGAACTTGGCTATACCAACCGTTTGGCCATACCGGCGGGCCAAGTGACAGATACTTTGGCAATGGCACGCCGCACCCACCCCATGGGTCCAAACAGCCTTGATGCCTTGTGTAAACGTTTCGGCATCGACAATTCCAAACGCACAAAGCATGGGGCACTGCTCGACGCTGAGCTCTTGGCTGATGTTTATTTAGAAATGATCGGCGGCAAACAAACCAATTTTGGCCTGATGGAAAACCGGTCGGCCCCGAAAATAACAATTGCGGTGTCCAATACTCAATACACGCAGCGTCCGCACACTCTTCAACCTCGCCTCAATGCCGATGATGAAGCGCGCCATAGTATGGCCATCGCCACATTGGGCGATGGCGCTTTGTGGAAAAACTAAGCTTGGCCCGCGGGTTGCGCCTGCATGCGTTTTTGATACATGTTAGCAAAATCAATCGGATCAAGCATCAAAGGCGGAAAGCCGCCATTGCGTGTTGCATCAGCCAAAATCTGGCGGGCAAATGGAAACAACATGCGTGGGCATTCAATCAATACCGCGGGTTGCAGCAAATTGGCCGGGAAATTTTCTAGGCGAAACAAACCTGCATAAAGCAAATCTGCCGCAAAAATAACTTTTCCATCGGCCGAAGCCTTGGCATCCAAATGCAGTTCTACTTCAAAATCAGCAGGCCCCAAGTTGCGGGCATTCACATTCACTGAAATGTTAATATCAGGCTGTTTTGCCTGTTGCGTCAGAGACAGGGGCGCATTGGGGTTTTCAAAGCTGAAATCTTTCAGATATTGGCCCAAAATGCGAAGCGATGGCTGCGAACCAGGTGCAGGTTCAGGCGCTGTAAGATTAACCGGCGCAGGCGTTGATTTCACAACAGGATCAGCCTTTTTTGATGTGCCGTTGGATACTTTGGGCGGCGCTTTACGCGGCGCGGTTTTTAGTGCTTTTGCCATTTTTGCCTCATGGATGATAATTGCTCGAGCTATCAGAAAGCCAACTGAGCCGCAAGAGAGCCGCAAGGGAACAGAGCCACATTGAATTCAGGTGGCCGAAGTGCCAAATGCAGGGGATGAGCATTTTATTTGATCCCATCAATATCGTTTTGGCCAGCGTTGTTTTATTCGTCCTCTTGAAATTGTTTCAAGTTCTGGGTCAGCGCACAGGCAACGAGAAATTGCCGCCGTTGCCCATCATCAAAACGGAACCGCGCCCCACTGATGTTTTAGCAAGCCCAAATACCGAAGCACCCAAACCGATCTGGCAGGGGTTTGCCCCTGAAGGGTCTGACCTTGCTGAGGGCTTAGTGGAAATTGCAAATCAAGACGTTGCGTTCGATCCGAAAGCTTTCGTCGACGGTGCTAAAATTGCCCACGAAAGGATTCTTGAGGCTTTTGCTAAATCAGATTTGGCCACGCTCAAGTTTCTGTTGGCTAAAGCGGTTTATGGAGCATTTGAAACCGAAGTGAACCGCCGCAAAAAACAAGGCGAAATTGCCGTGTTTAAATTTGTTGGCATCAACAGCGCCATAATCAAAGCTGCAAAGCTGAATGGCAAAGTGGCGACCATCGATATGGAATTTTCAAGCCAAATAATATCGGCAGTCAAAGCCAGTAATGGCGATTTGCTGCATGGCAGTGAAACATCCGTCGATGACGTAAAAGAAATGTGGAGCTTTGAACGCGACCTCACCTCGCGTGATCCCAATTGGAAACTGTCTGAAACCCACGACCATGACTAAGGCTCTCACGCCTATTGGTTTTGACAGCATTAAAACCTGGGCCAGCGACAATCATCAAGCAGCACTGGAAGCGTTCCAACGCTCAGCACAAGAAATCATATCTCAAGGCCACGGCTTTAAACGTGACGCTGCCTATGGTGGCCAGCGCGAAGATTGGTTGGCGATTTGCCAAGGCGCGCTTGATACAACCTCTGCCCGTGATTTTTTCGAGAGTGAATTCCGAGCTCTGCGCGTTCACGATCAAGCAAGGCCAGAAGGGCTCTATACAGGTTATTATGAACCAGAAGCGCAAGGATCCCTGATTGAAACACCAGAGTTTCAAGTGCCCATCTATGCCAAGCCAGATGATCTGGTCACCTTCACAGCCGATGAAATTGCAATTTCAAACCTAACTTATGGCCAGCGCGTCAATGGCAAACCGGAACATTATTTCTCGCGAAATGAAATTGAGCATGGCGCACTGAAAAACAAGGGCCTTGAAATTTGTTGGTTGAAAAGCTGGGTTGATGCTTTTTTCATTCACATACAAGGCAATGGCCGAATTGTTTTGCCAGAAGGTAAAGTGATTAGGCTTTCTTATGCCGCAAAAAATGGCCATCCTTATACTGGCATTGGTTCCGTGCTTTTGGCCATGGGTGTTGGCACCCCTCAAACCATGTCTATGCAGCTTTTGCGGAACTGGATGGCGGATAATCCGAGCAAAACGCGCGACTTTTTGTGGAGCAATAAATCCTTCGTGTTTTTCAGAACAACTGAAATTGAAAATGAAACACTTGGCGCAATCGGTGCCGGCAAAGTGAACCTCAAACCCTTGCGCAGCTTGGCCGTGGATCGCAGCTATTGGCAATTTGGCACGCCGCTTTTTATCGAAACCAACGAACCGCCCGAAGCAGTTGCAAGCAACAAACCCTTCAACCACTTAATGATCGCTCAAGATACTGGCACTGCCATTCGCGGCATCATCCGGGGAGACATATTTTGGGGCTGGGGCGATAAGGCTGCGCTCAACGCGGGTCATATGAAAAGCCAAGGCTCAATGGTAGCATTGCTGCCGCACGCCTTGGCTAAAAAGCTAACACTATGAGCAAAAAGAAATTCGAAGTGCCAGATCCAGAACTATGGGAAGAGGTTAAGGCCTCAGTCGCTCCCATTGTTCCATCACGGCGCAGCAAAGCGGGCCGCGTTTCAGCGCCCCACGCGCCCATGGTTTTGCATAGTGAAATTCCAACACCGAATCTGCGCGCACCCCGAAGCGCCCCTCCAGCATTGGCAGCTTTTGAAAGACGCATGGCCCAAAAACTGGGTCGCGGCCAAATGGAGCCTGAAGCCCGTATTGATCTTCACGGTGAGAATTTAGAAAATGCTCGCCACCAACTTTTGCATTTTCTGTTCAGCAGACGCATGCAGGGTTACAGGCTGGTTTTAGTGATCACGGGCAAGGGCGCATCGCCCTATGCCCGTCATACTCTTCATGGCATGTCTCATTTCAACGCGCCTGAACGCGAAGGCAAGTTGCGCCGTGAATTGCCGATGTGGTTGGAAGATCACCAATTTAGAACCCACGTTGTGGGCTTTCAACCAGCGCACCCAAAACATGGCGGTGGAGGTGCCTTCTATGTGAAGCTTAGGAAAATAGCCGGTAATTTTGAATGACACCCTTTGGTGCAAAACTGCGAGAGTTGCGCGAACAACGCGGTCTCACATTATTGGAAATGGCCAAAGCCGCAGGCGTATCATCGGCCTATTTGTCCGCACTAGAACACGGCAAGCGCGGCCGGCCAAGCTGGCATCTGATCCAGTCGATCATAGCGCATCTCAATATCATCTGGGATGAAGCTGAAGACCTGATCAGGCTCAGCAAGATTTCGCACCCCAAAATCACCATTGATACATCTGGCCTTTCGCCCCAAGCGACAGAGCTTGCCAATAGATTATCGCAGAGCATCGCCAAAATGGATGAGGCATTGGTGCAAGAATTGTTGGCGATGGTAAAATCAGCCCGCGCTTAACCACATAAAGATATCTTTATATAGATATTGCATGCGAACATTTCCCATGCTAACGGCAGCGCAATCACCTTTCAGGAGCCTTACCCATGACCACATTTACAGATTATTACGTCGCCGATATCAAGCTTGCCGATTGGGGCCGCAAGGAATTGGATATGGCTGAAATTGAAATGCCGGGCCTTATGTCCACCCGCGCTGAATATGCAGCAGCCCAACCTTTAAAGGGTGCGCGTATTTCAGGCTCGCTTCACATGACAATTCAAACCGCGGTGTTGATTGAAACGCTGAAAGCCTTGGGCGCAGATATCCGCTGGGCTTCATGCAACATCTATTCAACACAAGATCATGCCGCTGCCGCAATCGCCGCCGGAGGCATTCCGGTATTTGCATTCAAAGGCGAAAACCTGAAAGAATATTGGGCCTTCACCGCAAAGATTTTTGAATGGCCCAATGGTCAAACTACAAATATGATTTTGGATGATGGTGGTGATGCCACCCTTTATATTTTGCTTGGTTCGCGAGCCGAAAAAGATCCTTCTTTGGTGGCACATCCAAAAAGCGAAGAAGAAGAATGCCTTTATGCCGAAATCAAAAAGCGCATCAAGGCAAGCCCTGGCTGGTTTGACAAGGTAAAAGCCTCTATCATCGGTGTGTCGGAAGAAACCACAACAGGCGTTCATCGTTTGTATGAAATGCAAAAGAAGGGCGAACTTCCTTTCCCCGCAATCAACGTGAACGACTCAGTTACAAAATCAAAGTTTGACAACAAATATGGCTGCCGTGAATCATTGGTTGATGCCATTCGCCGTGGCACAGATGTGATGATGGCTGGCAAAGTAGCCGTGGTTCTGGGTTATGGCGACGTGGGCAAAGGTTCAGCCCTAAGCTTGCGCGGTGCAGGTGCTCGCGTTGTGGTGACAGAGGTTGACCCTATCTGTGCGCTGCAAGCCGCCATGGATGGTTATGCCGTGCAAACATTGCAAGATGTTGTGGCAACAGCCGATGTGTTTGTCACAGCGACTGGCAACAAAGATGTGATCACTTTAGATGACATGAAGCAAATGAAAGACATGGCCATTGTGTGCAACATCGGCCATTTTGATAATGAAATCCAAGTGGCTGAATTGAAGAACTTCAAGTGGACCAACATCAAGCCACAAGTTGATCTGGTCAACTTCCCCAAGGGCAACCGCATCATTCTGTTGTCTGAAGGTCGATTGGTGAATTTGGGCAATGCCACAGGCCATCCAAGCTTCGTGATGTCAGCATCCTTCACCAACCAAACTTTGGCGCAAATTGAACTTTTCACCAATGCCAAAACTGGCAAATACAAAAACGAAGTTTACGTTTTGCCAAAGCATCTTGATGAAAAAGTAGCAACGCTGCATCTTGAAAAGCTTGGTGTGAAGCTCACCAAGCTCAGCAATGAACAGGCCGCTTATATTGG
The DNA here is from genome assembly GCA_025356765.1 of Hyphomicrobiales bacterium. GTDB lineage: Bacteria > Pseudomonadota > Alphaproteobacteria > Rhizobiales > Aestuariivirgaceae > Aestuariivirga. The sequence continues at coordinate 5,889 of JANXRO010000087.1, forward strand.
TGTGGACCAAAAAGGCCCGTTCAAGCCAGAATATTATCGCTACTAATCATTGACGCATTTATATTCAGATCGCGGCGGTCTTGAGCTTCTTCAAGGCCGCCGTAAATTTGAGAGATAGGGCTTTGGCCGTCTCATCATAGGCCCCTTGATCAACCCAAGCTGCACGTGGATTCAAAATATTTTCCTCAATATCGTGCAGAGATGTTGGCACGTTAAAACCAAAGTTTGCATCGACACGTTTTTGGGCCTTGTCAATTTCGCCAGAAAAAATGGCCCCAAGCAAACGCCGTGTGATCGCAAGTGACATGCGCTTTCCTGTGCCATATGCCCCGCCTGTCCAACCTGTGTTCAACATGTAACAGCGTGTGTTGTTCTGGTTGATTTTTGTTTTCAATAGATCCGCATAGGCTTGTGGTGGCCGCGGCAAAAATGGCCCGCCAAAACAAGCTGAAAACGTGGCCTCTGGTTCCGTCACGCCACGCTCGGTGCCAGCAAGCTTGGCTGTATAGCCAATTAAAAATTGCTCCATGGCCTGATTGGCATCAAGCACCGCAACAGGAGGCAAAACCCCAAATGCGTCAGCTGTCAGCATGATCAAAATATCTGGGGCCGCTGCCATCATTGCGGGTTTGGCATTTTGAATCTTGTGCAGTGGATAGGCAGCTCGGGTATTTTCAGTGCGGCTGCCATCACTAAAATCCACGGTGCCTGAATGCAAGTCCATTCCAACGTTTTCAAGAACAGTGCCAAAATCCAACGATGCTTGATGAATGTCAGGCTCAGCTTTGGGGTCAAGATTGATCACCTTGGCATAACATCCATGTTCAATGTTGAACACACCATCATCGCCCCAACCATGTTCATCATCGCCAATCAAAATGCGGGTTGGGTCTGCTGAGAGCGTGGTTTTGCCAGTGCCGGAGAGCCCAAAGAAAATGGCTGTGTCGCCAGCATCCCCAACATTCACCGAGCAATGCATGGGCAAAACGTCCAGCTTCGGTAAAAGATAATTCAAAACTGTAAAAACAGCTTTTTTCATTTCCCCAGCATAAGCAGTGCCGCCAATCAAAACTTCGCCGCGCGTCAAATCAATGGCGATCACTGTTTCGGAAGCTGTGCCATGGATTTCTGGGTCGGCTTTGAAACTGGGCATGCAAAGAATGGTAAGTTCTGGCCGAAACTGCGTTGATGATTGTGGTGCAGGTTGTAATAAGTGCTGCAAAAACAATGCTGCCCAAGCCTGTTCAGCCACAAGTCGCACAGGCAATTGCTGGGTTGCCGCCGGGCATGCGATGAGATCTTGCACAAACACATCTTTCATGCGGGCATGGGTTTGCATGTCGCGTTTCAAGGCCTCAAAGTGGGAGAGGCTCATTGGTTTGTTGTTATCCCACCAAACCTGGGCGGCCGTTTCATCATCCAAAACAATATATTTGTCTTTGGGGCTGCGGCCCGTGTGTTCGCCGGTTTCCACAACCAATGCGCCGGTGGCTGAAAGTTTGGCTTCATCGCGGGCAATCGATTTTTGCACCAAACGCCATGCGGCTTCATTCCATGAAATCTGTCCAAGCCAGCGCAAACCAACTTGCGAAAGCTCCGACCGAATAACACTGTTATAGCCCAATTCAAGTTCAGCGCTGTTCATTTGTACAAAGGCGTTCATGGCAATCTCCAAATCTTGAAAACAGCCTAAGCAAAAAAGTCAAATGATGTAAAGATGTATTTACATCAAAAATAAACGTTATCGAAAATCAAATATTGATGTGAAATAGTCAAATAAAAGAGATTTGTGACTTGCCCATATCTCCGCCACGATTTCCTCATCATTTGCCCTTGTTGCCTCTTCATCAAAGCGCAAGACATCACGGGCTAAAATCAAATTTATGGGGCTGTTTTCGAATAAATCATCAAAGCGCGGCAAACCAAAGCGCACTGAACCTCGCCTATTTGCGGGCGAGCGTGAGCAGCTCAATCCACCCGAAAGGCGCAAGCCCAAAAAGCCAAAGCGTTCGTGGGGTTGGCGTCTATTCAGTTTTTTACTAGCGATCGGTTTTTGGAGTGCGGTAGCAGGCGGGTTGGTTCTAACCTACGTGTGGTTCTCGCTCGATCAACGTGGCTTGCTGCAAATTCCGCAGCGAGAACCCGGCGTCATGGTACTGGCAAACAATGGCTCAGTGCTGGCGGAAACCGGCGCGTTTTTTGGTGATGCAGCCCATATCGATCAATTGCCCGATTATGTGCCCAATGCCGTTATCGCAATTGAAGACCACAGGTTCAGAAGTCACTACGGCATAGATCCCATTGGGTTGGCGCGAGCGATGTCGCGCAACATTCTTGCCCGCCATATGGTCCAGGGTGGTTCAACCCTAACCCAGCAATTGGCCAAAAACCTTTTTCTCACCCAAGAAAAAACCCTCACCAGAAAGGTGCAAGAGGCTGTCTTAGCCCTTTGGCTGGAATCGAAATTCACCAAAGATGAAATTCTGCAACTTTATTTGAACCGGGTGTATTTCGGCTCTGGCGCTTATGGCATTGAACAAGCCGCACACACCTATTTCAACAAGTCTGCGTCAGAGCTTTCGATTATGGAAGCAGCCAGGCTTGCGGCCAGCCTGAAAGCGCCCAGCACCTATGATCCGTCAAAGCATCCTGATGAGAGCACGGCGCGGGCCAAACTTGTGTTGGCGGCAATGCAAGACCAAGGTTTTATTTCTGTTGATGATGCCAGCAATGCCATTGATCAACCGTTGAATATTGTAACCGCAGATTATCTGCCCGCGCGCCAATATGCAGTGGACTGGATCAACGCACAACTATCGCTGCTGGTTAAAAACTATGATCAATCCATTGTCATTGAAACGACGATTGATCCCACAATCCAAGCCAATGCCGAAAAATCTCTGCGAATACGCTTGGCGCAGAACGGCAAGAAACTGGGTGTGTCTCAGGGTGCCATGGTGGTGATGGATAATTCCGGTGCAGTGCTGGCGATGATTGGCGGAAAATCCTACGAAAAAAGCCAATATAACCGCGCCACAAAAGCCGAACGCCAGCCCGGTTCAGCCTTCAAGCCGTTTGTCTATCTCACGGCCTTTGAACATGGCTATAAACCATCATCAATGGAGGTGGATGAACCTGTGAAATTTGGTTCTTGGTCACCCGAAAATTATAAGCATAAATATTTGGGCCCAGTGTCGTTAGAGCAAGCCTTTGCTCAATCAATCAACACAGTTGCTGCAAAGCTTGCGGTTACAGTTGGCCCGGCTAATGTTGCAGAAACTGCACAAAGGTTAGGAATTGCCTCGCCCCTCGGCCATGATGCGTCATTGGCTTTGGGTACGTCTGAAGTAACGCCATTGGAATTGACTGCGGCTTTCGTGCCCTTTGCCAATGGTGGCAACTTGGTTGCCCCCTATGTGGTCAAGCGCGTGACAACGCGAAGCGGCAAAGTGCTTTATGAACGAAAAGGCGACGGCTTGGGCCAAGTTGTTTCAAACGAAGCCTTGGGCGAAATGAACCAACTTTTCCGCGCTGTTTTGCGCCAAGGCACAGGCACCAAAGCCCAGTTTGGAAATTTTGACATTGGCGGCAAAACCGGCACCAGCCAAGACTATCGTGATGCGTGGTTTGTGGGTTTCACGCCTTATCTCACGGCCGGTGTTTGGCTGGGCAATGATGATAATACGCCCACGAAACAAGTCACCGGTGGCTCGCTTCCTGCCATCATTTGGCGTGATGTGATGGAGCCTGCACATTTAGGCTTATCACCACTTCAACTGCCCGGAACACCAGAACAACAGCAGCAAGAGCCAACAACTGTGGCCCAGACAGATGGGTCGAATGCGGAAGGCAACACGCCCGATGTGATGAATGTGCCGCCGCAGATGGAAGAAAAGCCGAAAACTCTGTTTGATTTGCTTTTTGGGAAGCGAAAAAATTCGGCGCAGGATTCCGGCAGTATCTATTAATGCCATACAGAAACTAAAAATTGCGATGCAACTCACGGCCGTTTTTTTTGAGCCATTCTTTGGCGGCGCGAGATTGCGAACAATGCCTTAAAACCAAACGCCAGAATCGGGGGCCATGGTTCATTTCACGCAAATGCGCCACTTCATGGGCCGCCACATAATCCAATACAAATGTTGGCGCCAAAATGAGACGCCAAGAATATGATAAAGCCCCAGAGGCCGAGCAAGATCCCCACCGCGTTTTCTGGTCACGAATTGTGATGCGTGAATATTTTGTCTCCATCGCAACCGCATATCGTCGCGAGGCCTCAGTCAAATCGGCCAATGCCTGCTTTTTAAAATAATCCTTTAACCGGCGCTCAACATGCAATGGGGTGCCGGGCACATGGATAACGCCTGCAGATATAGAAATTAATCCGCGCGCACCGCCACTACAGTCAAGCTGCAAATTCTCTCCGCGAAACATGATGCTTGCGCCTTGACCAATTGCAACAGGTTCTATTCGCTTGCCGAGTGTTCTTAAAATCCATGGTGAAGAAATTTGTGCAAAACGCAATGCTTCCGCCAAGCTTGTTCGCCGAGGCAACGTCATTATCAAATCGTTGGATTTAGTATCCAAACGCAACACCATGCGCTTGGCGCGGGCATTACGCTTGAAACGCAGAATTATATTGCGATCGCCAATGACGATGGTTTGCGCATCAGGTGCAGGCTGGCTGGAACGAACACTTTTCAGCGCTCGTAAAAAACCAATCACGGTTTCTGGGCGTTAAGAAATTCAACAATCATGGGAGCAATATCCCGGCGATATTTAGAGCCCGAGAAAACCCCATAATGGCCAACACCCATTTGCAAATGTTGCTTCTTCATGTTCTCAGGAATTGAAACGCAGAGTTCATGGGCTGCTTCGGTTTGGCCAACGCCAGAAATATCATCGCGCTCACCCTCAATGGTCAGCAACGCTGTTTTCGTGATTTTAGCGGGATCAATCAAATCACCGCGGTGGCGATAAGTGCCTGCAGGGAGATCATGATAAATGAACACCCGCTCAACGGTTTGAAGATAGAACTCGGCAGTTAAATCCATCACCGCCATATATTCATCATAGAACTGGTTATGCTTGTCCACATCACCATCTTCGCCATCAACCAGATCTTGATAAAGTGTGCGGTGCGCCTTCAAATGGCGTTCCATGTTCATCGACAAAAATCCGCCAAGCTGCATAAAGCCCGGATAAACTTCACGCCCCACACCATGGTGTGGCCCCGCAACTTTCATCGTTGCAGTTTGTTTGAACCAATCGATTGATTTTGATTCAGCCATTTTGTTAACGCCTGTCGGATTTTTCCGCGTATCAATTGGCCCGCCCATCAACACCATGCTCAAAGGTACCAAAGCGTCTTCTTTGTCGGCCATTAAAGCACTTGCCACAAGAACCGGAACCGAGGGTTGGCACACAGCCATAACATGGGCCCGTTCGCCAAAATGATGCAGAATGGAAATAATGGCATCGGTATAATCATCAAGATCAAAAGACCCGGCAGACACTGGAATATCACGCGCATCCTGCCAGTCAGTTACATAACAATCAAAATGCGGCAACATTGATTTTACGGTGTCGCGCAGCAGCGTTGCATAATGGCCTGACATGGGGGCCACCAACAAAAGTTTAGGCAAATGTTTTGCGAACCCAACTTTGCTAAAGTGAATGACATGACAAAATGGGTTTTGCCAGACAATGTCTTCTTTGATGGCAAATTCTTTTTTGCCAATTTGAGTTTTCAAAATACCAAATTCAGGCTTGTCAAAGCGCCGTGTTGCCCGTTCAAACATCGTCAGGCCAGCTGTTGCTTGTCGCGCAAAGTTCGTATCGCGCATGGGGTTTGAAGTGTTTTGCCAGAACAACAGACCAATATCTGCAAGAAGGCGCATGGGCTGGAGAGCGGCGTGGTTCATTTCAAACAGTGGATAGAGAAACGAAACGGGAGCAGGAGTTGAATTCATTTTCAAGTCTTTAGCACCTTTTTTAGATCATCTGCCAATGCTTTCGCATCAGTTGTATAATTGAAATGTTTAATAAAAGATCCATCAGGCCTCATAATATAGATGATCGACGTGTGGTCCATCTCATAATCGCTGGGGGTTTTCTCGTTCGGGATCTTCTTATAGTAAGCATGATAAGCCCGGGCAATTTCGGCAATCTGCTCAGGTGTTCCCGTAAGGCCTTGTAAACGCGGGTCAAACGCCTTGACATAGTCTGCCATAACAGTGGTTGTATCGCGCTCCGGGTCAATCGATACGAAAATTGGCACAATCTGATCAGCTTGCGAACCAAGTTGCTGCATGGCGGCTGTCATCACTTGAAGCTCGGTAGGGCACACATCTTGGCAATGACTAAAGCCAAAAAACACCATCATGAATTTGCCGGTATAAGTCTTTTCGGTAACGGCCTCGCCCTTTTGGTTGGTCAAATGAAAAGGGCCACCCACAAGGGCTGTGCCGCTTGAAACCAAGCCATGATCCATGCGCTGATTGGTCAACGCGAAATAGCCAGCGGCAAGTGCCAAAATAATAGCCAGGACAAATCCTGCCAAACGCCGCGATTTTTGCATTCTCAATCTGCCTCACCTAAAGTAGCGTATGTTAGGCATAGAAAAAATGACAGACATCACACAAATTGCCGCAGCACCTGAACTGGGGCTTCTTCGCCTTCGCACCTTGGTGCGATTGCGCTGGCTTGCTGTTATCGGCCAAGCCGCCGCGGTTTTGGGTGTCGAGTTTTATTTGGGCTTCAAACTTCCGTTAAGTGCGTGTCTCGGCCTTATTGCGCTTTCCGCATGGCTGAATGTATTTTTAAATTTGCGTTGGCGCGGCAGTCAAAGATTGTCTGCCCAATCTGCCGGGCTTCTGTTGTGCTATGATGTGCTGCAACTGGCGGGGCTTTTATATCTCACAGGCGGTTTGCAAAATCCATTTTCGTTGTTGTTCTTGGTGCCCGTCACCGTCTCTGCAACGTCTCTTCCCATTTTGTGGACAGCCTCATTGGGTGCAATTGGTCTTGCCTGCACATCGTTTCTTTCATTCTATCATCAGCCTTTGCCTTGGCCCGACAGTGTGGAATTGACCATTCCACCCATTTATGTTTTTGGCATGTGGGTGGCCATTGTTTCAGCCACAGTTTTTTCAGCCATTTACGCGCGCCGGATAGCCGAAGAAGCTCGCGTTATGTCATCTGCTTTGCAGGCCACCGAATTGGTTTTGGCGCGTGAACAAAGACTATCAGCTTTAGATGGCTTAGCTGCCGCCGCCGCCCACGAACTGGGCACGCCATTGGCCACAATCGCGCTTGTGGCCAAAGAATTGAAACGAGAATTGCCGGCAAATTTTGAACATAACGACGATATTGATTTGTTGATCAGCCAAGCTGCCAGATGTCGCGAAATTTTAACAAGGCTTGCCGTGCCTGAACAATTGTCTGACGATTTATATTTTCAAGTTGGGCTGGAAGCCATGCTGGAAGATATGGTGGCCCCGCTGCGAGGGTCTGATGTGGCCATAAATGTCGATGCCAAATCCAACGATCTTAAAAAGCCCGACAGCGCCCCAACATTCAGGCGCAACCCGGCAATCACCTATGGCCTTGGCAATATCCTTGAAAACGCAATCGACTTTGCAAAGTCTAAAGTGGATGTGAAAGCCCGCTGGTCAGCGTCTCAGGTTCAAGTTTCAGTGACAGATGATGGGCCGGGTTTTGACCAGGCAATATTTGATCAATTGGGCGACCCGTTTGTGACCACAAGGCCAGGATATGGCGAAGCTGAACCGGGTGAACCTGGCCAACATGAGGGCATGGGTCTTGGGGTATTTATCGCCAAAACCTTGCTTGAACGCTCAGGCGCCAGCGTCACTTTGTCAAACCGCAAGGCGCCGGGGCATGGAGCAGTCATCCAGATCAGCTGGCCGCGCGTAAGTGTGGATGTGGCCAAAAGAGCTTGACCTCTGCTATAAGCCACGACAAGAGAAAATGATGAACACCATACCCAAGACACTATTGCTGGTCGACGACGATAAACCCTTTCTCACAAGGCTTGGTAAAGCCATGGAAACGCGCGGTTTTGTTGTGCGCTTGGCCGATACTGTGGCCGAAGGCATTGCCGAAGTAAAAAAGGAAGCGCCCCTTTATGCGGTGGTGGATTTGCGATTGACAGACGGCAACGGCCTTGATGTGATTGAAGTGTTGCATGCCGCAAAGCCAGAAGCCCGCGTTGTTGTGTTAACAGGCTATGGCAACATCGCCACGGCTGTAACGGCCGTAAAAATGGGTGCCATTGATTATTTGGCAAAACCCGCTGATGCTGATGCGGTCTATGGTGCACTGACCGGTGATAAAGAACATCGCAATGCTTTGCCGGATAATCCAATGTCGGCAGACCGTGTGCGCTGGGAGCACATTCAGCGCGTATTTGAACTGTGCAGTCGCAACGTATCTGAAACCGCAAGACGCTTGAACATGCATCGCCGCACCTTGCAAAGAATTTTAGCCAAACGCGCGCCGAAATAAAACCTTACAGCGTTTTATAAAAAAACATCGTGTCATCAAGCTTGCCATCGCCGGAATAGGCATAGCCCGGAATAACACCCACAGGCACATAGCCCATTGTGCGATAAAAGCCTTCGGCCCCACCGCCAGCCACCGCATCAAACGTGATAAGTTTCAAACCGATGTCCACTGCATATTTTTCTAAAGCCAACATCAAGGCTGATGCAACGCCCTGGCGACGATAATCAGAATGCACCAGAAGTTTTGCAACATCAGCCCGGTGGGGTTGATTGGGTGCCCAAGATTTTTGCAACATCACAGTGCCGGTAATTGTAGATGATCGATCCAAGCACACAAAAATAAAGGTCTGGAGCAAAGCAACGCCGCCCATCTGTGTGCGCCAATAATTATGGGCATCATTGCGAGAGAGCGGATGCATGAAACTCACCCCAGCGCCATGGGCTACGGCATCCACCAAAATTTCAGAAAGCCGCTCAAGTGCCTGTTCAGCTTCTGAGGGGCTCAAAAGCTTCACATGCATCAGGCCAAAACATCCATCGAGGCCGGTGTGGAATTGGCGTTCAACTTATAGACAATGGGAACACCCGTTTCGAGTTCGCGCTTTAAAATTTGTTCTGGTGTTAGGCCTTCAATGGCCATGATGAGCGAACGCAGCGAATTGCCGTGTGCTGCCACCAGAACGGTTTTACCTTCGAGAACATGGGGTTGAATCATGTGCATATAATAAGGCAAAGACCGCGCCAAAGTGTCTTTCAAAGACTCGCCCCCTGGAGGCGGCACGTCATAGGAACGCCGCCAAACCAGCACTTGTTCTTCGCCCCATTTCTTGCGAGCATCGTCTTTATTAAGGCCCGTCAACTCGCCATAATCACGTTCGTTCAAAGCTTGGTCGCGGGTTTCTGAAAGACCGGTTTGTTGAAGCTCATTTAAGATCAAAGCCAAAGTGTGCTGCGCGCGCGTGAGCGCGGACGTAAAGCACAGATCAAACTTAAGCCCCTTGCCTTTTAAACGCTGGCCCGCGGCCTTGGCTTCTTCAATGCCCTTGGGTGAAAGATCAGGGTCTTTCCAACCGGTGAATAGGTTTTTTAAATTCCAATCACTTTGCCCGTGACGCACTAAAACTAAAGTTCCGCTCATTATGAAATCCCCAACACGTCAAACATTGAATAAAATCCAGGTTTTTGATTCTGCGCCCAGATGGCGGCCTTCACAGCACCGCGTGCAAAAAGCTCACGCGATTCTGCAACATGGCGAAGTTCCAACCTCTCGCCATTGCCAGCAAAAATCACTGTATGATCACCCACGACTGATCCGCCACGCAAGGCGGCAAATCCAATATCGCCAACGTTGCGTGCCCCCGTATGGCCATCACGCGTGCGCACTGATTTTTCATTGAGATTAACGTCCCGACCCTCAGCCGCGGCTTTTCCCAAAAGCAGCGCTGTGCCAGAAGGTGCATCAATCTTCATGCGGTGGTGCATTTCCAATATTTCAATGTCAAACTCTTGGCCCAATGCCGCTGCGGCCCGTTTGACCAGCGCAGCAAGCATGTTGACACCAAGCGAGAAGTTCCCTGTCTTCACAATGGTCGCCGTGTGTGAAGCAGCGGCAATGCTGGCATCACCCAGCGCATTAATGCCTGTGGTGCCAATTACATGAATTTTTCCTGTCGTAAATTTTAGCAAAGCAAGCGTTGCCGCAGGAACAGTAAAATCAATGATGCCATCAACCTGTGAAACAACGGTGGCGGCATCAGCGCTGATCGCAACACCCAGCTTTCCAACACCAATCAATTCGCCATAGTCCGCACCTAAGTGTGGCGAATTGTGGGCTTCAAGCCCGCCCGCCAAAACGCAACCCGGCGTTTCGTGCACAATCTTGGCCAACTCGCGCCCCATGCGTCCGGCAGCCCCAGCAATTGCAAGATTTAATATCATCACGCTCTATAAACCTTAGATCGCCATCATAACAAGCCTCAATTCGCCTGCTCTTTTCAACCCGCCCAAAACCCTCTAATCACCACGGGCATGTCACACAATACATTTGGTCATTTGTTTCGCGTCACCACCTTTGGCGAAAGCCACGGCATTTCCATTGGTGCAGTAGTGGATGGTTGCCCGCCCAACCTGCCCATTTCAGTTGAAGCCATTCAAGGCTTTCTGGACAAGCGCAAACCTGGTCAAAATCGGTTCACCACGCAGCGGCGCGAGGCTGATGCCGTTAAAATTCTTTCAGGCGTTTTTGAAGATGAGCGCACCCAAGGACTGCGCACCACAGGAACGCCCATCGCCTTGCTGATTGAAAACACCGATCAACGTTCAAAAGACTATGGTGAAATAAGAGACTCGTTCAGACCGGGCCATGCTGATTTAACCTATGACGCCAAATATGGCATCAGAGATTATCGCGGCGGCGGCCGGTCATCAGCCCGGGAAACGGCGTGCCGTGTTGCCGCCGGTGCAATCGCGCGTCTGGTCATTCCATATGTTTCCATTCGCGGTTCTCTGGTGCAAATGGGCCCCCATAAAATAGATCGCAGCAATTGGGATAACAATGAGATTGAGAACAATCCATTTTTCTGTGCGGATGCAAAAGCAGCCAAAGAATGGGAAGTGTATTTAGATGGCGTCAGAAAAAGCGGCTCATCTTGCGGCGCTGTCATAGAGGTTGTGGCTTCAGGTGTTCCAGCAGGTTGGGGCTCTCCACTTTATGGCAAGCTTGATGCTGAATTGGCTTCAGCGATGATGAGCATCAATGCTGTCAAAGGTGTGGAAATTGGTGAAGGCTTTGCCAGTGCTTCATTGAGTGGCGAAGAAAACGCCGACGAAATTCGCATGAAAGATGGAAAACCAGATTTTCAATCCAATCATGCAGGTGGAATTTTGGGCGGCATATCATCGGGGCAAGATGTGGTCGTTCGCTTTGCGGTAAAACCCACATCGTCAATTTTAAACCCGCGAAAAACCATAACGTCTCAAGGTGAAAATACGGATATCGTCACCAAAGGCCGGCATGATCCGTGTGTGGGAATTCGTGCAGTGCCAGTAGGCGAGGCGATGATGGCCATTGTGCTGGCTGATCAATATCTCAGACACCGCGGCCAAATGGGCTAAACCAATCGAGCCGCCTTCACCCACCACTGAGGAAATTTCAGCGCCAAGTGCGCCGCCGCATTTTCTGCCACGGCAAAACTTGTCGCTTCGGCAAAACACGTGGCACCAGAACCAGACATGCGAACGGGGCCAATATATTGGTTTTCCAACGCGTGCAAAACATCTCGAATTATGGGCTGCACAAGCAAGGCGGCCTCTGTCATGTCGTTACGCCAAATTTCATCATTCAACGGGCAATTCTGGCCAAGCATCAAATTCATTCGACGAAAAACATCAAGTGTTGAACAACCAACACGTGGGTTCATCAAAACCAGCGCTTCGGGCAATTTTTCCGTCAGTACACTGATTGATTCACCAATGCCTGTCATGCGGCACGCTTTGCCGTAAAAACAAACCGGAACATCTGCGCCCAAAGTTCGGGCAAATTGCACGATGTATTCTTCGGGCAAAGTTTTATCAACCAGCCGCAATAGGCCGCGCACCATAGCCGCGGCATCAGCAGAACCGCCACCAATGCCTGAAGCCACGGGCAAGTTTTTGGTAAGCCCCACGGTTACAAACGGCAATGAATAGTGCCCAGAGAGCAAGCGCCACGCTTTCCAGATTATATTATCGTCGCCCAAAGGCACATCTTCAGCAAAAGCTCCATCAACCCGCAAACTGTTGCGATGGCTCTCTGAAATTAAAAGCTCATCGCCCACATCGGCAAAAGCCACGATGGAATCAAGGTCGTGATAGCCATCCAACCGACGACCCAAAACATGCAGCGCCAAATTAATCTTGGCGGGGGCCTTTTCGAAGATCACAAAGCCTAACCTTTTTTGGGAACAACCGCGGGTTCGTCAACCAGACCACTTTTAATTTTGCCTTCAATGCGGGTTAAATCATCTTTGTCAGGATGGTTAGCGCGGGCATGGTTCCATTGAAACTGCGCTTCAAGCTTGCGGCCTGCGCGCCAATAGGCATCACCCAAATGTTCAGAAATGATGGGGTCTGCAGGGTTCAAATCAACAGCGCGTTCACAATAATTCACCGCCTGCTCATAATCACGAAGCGTGTAATAGGCCCAACCCAAGCTGTCGACGATGAAACCGTCATTGGGCTTTAGGTCAACGGCTTTCTTTATCATGGTCATGGCCTCGTCCAAATGCACCCCACGATCAATCATCGAATAGCCCAGATAATTCAAAACCGCAGGATCATCCTTTGAAAGTGCCAAGGCTTTACGAAAATCAGTTTCAGCCTTGTCAAATTCTTTGGCCCGATCAAAGGCAATGCCGCGATCATAATAAAGCTTCCAAGCGTTGGGATCGTCTGGTGAAAGCAATTGCAATGCTTGCGTGAAGGCATCTTCAGCTTTTGGAAAATCTTCTGTGGCGCGGTAAATGCTACCGAGGGTTACCAAGGCATCATAGTTTTTGGGATCTTGTTCCAAAACTGCTTTCAGTTTTGCAACTGCTTCCGAATTTTTTCCATCGCGCTGCAAATTCACCGCAATTTGCGTATCGGCATAGTTGCGCAAAACAGAGTCTTTTGGAATTTGATCATAGGTTTTGTTGGATGCCTCATAGTCTTTCAAATCAGCTTGGGCACCGCCAACCGTGGTCAGAATAACCGGCTTGTCAGCGCTTAGACCAATAGCGAGCTGTGAATACATCAAAGCGCTGTCGCTGTTTTGATCGCCATTCAAAGCCCCGGCCAGCGAGAATAAAACTTCGCCTGCACCTGCGGCCGCAGAACCAACAAAGGGTAATGGCTTTGTGGTGCCGGCGGCTTTGTCCAACGCATTACGCACTAAAATATCACGTTGCCCATCAGCCAAATAAGATTGGTAAATTTTAATAGCTTGGTCTTTATGGCCGTTGCGTTCTAAAAAGTTTCCATAAGCCTGCACAATGCGCAAACTGTTGGGGGCAAGATCATAAGCTTTTTTATAGGCGGGTTCGGCGCGCATGCTTGAGCCCAAAAAGTCTGCAATCAGAGCAGAATGAAATGCTTTGTAATTGGCAAATGCCTCTTGGCCATCCAATTTATCAAGTTCATGCAAGGCGGCATTAACTGAGCCTTCGCCTGCATAAGACCAAGCAGAGAGCAATGCCGAAGTGAGTTCTCCCAAAGGTGTATAGGCCGCTTCATTAAAATTCTCTCTGGCCTCTGGGTAACGCCTTGCGTGAAATTCTTTCAAGCCCAACACCAGCCGCGCCATGCGGTGTTGGCTGTTGGCTTTGATCACTTGGTCGGCCAAGGGTTCAGCTTTGGCAATATCACCAGCCATCACTTGGGCCTGAAACAAACGCTCGTTCAAAACAACGTTGTTTTGGTCATAGGTAAGCGCATCACGAGTATATTGAATAGTTGCCCCAATATCGTGCAACTGCGAAGCGCTGCGCGAAGCCAGATAACCACCAGCAAAAGATGTTTCCCGCGGTGTTTCAGCCCGCGCTGTTGTTGCCAAAGCCAAACCCAAAACCAAAAAAGAGACGTTGCGTAAAACCATGGTGATCCGATCTTCATTGCTATGATGATTCATAGGCCAAAGTTTGCGGCTTTTGTAGGTTCGCTGCAAGTAAAAAGGACGAGAGGATTTATCCTCTCGTCCTTCTTCAGATCAGGCCCGCCGCCTGTTAACCGGTAATGCGCATGGCCAGAAGCTTGTTGGCAATATTGGCAAATGCTGAGTCTAGCGACTGTGTGTCACCGTCAATCACATGAGAAGCATCGGTTGCACAATTGTTGATCAACGAAACGCGTTGAGCTTGGGTTTTATCCAATTGGAAAGAAATCACATAAACTTCGACGCCCGAGGCTTTGATGGCTGTACACATGCTGTTGGCCTGTGTGTAAACATCGCCATTGTTTGGTGCCATGTTAATATGATCACTGATCGAGCCGCTTCCGGACACGTTAGGTGCACCTGTAATGACACCATTGGCATAGGATGAGTTGTATTCACCATCGGTCATCAGAATCATCACTTTAGACACTTTTTGCGCCACAACGGTGGTTGTTAGCTTATCGTAAGTGGCAGGAGCACTGGCACCAGACCAAAGCCCAATATTGGGTGACAAAGCATACCAACCCCAAGCAATACCAACTTGGCCAGCCGTAGAATTGCTTGCGGTCATGGCGTTGATGGAATTGGTCAAAGCGGTTTTATCGATTGAAAGGGGCGTCATTTGCGTGACCGAGCAGGGGTTGCCACTGGGTGCATATTGTCGACCGAGCGGAAAGAGCGAAACCGAAGAGTCAGTGTAGGCGTTAAAGCCCGTACGTTCCGTCACACAATTGGTCACGGCAAGTGTTTGCGTTATCGGAACGCCATTGCTGGTTGCGTTGCCATAGCTATCGAACGATGGAAATTTATAATTTTGCCATCCCGGCAAAACATTGGTACCCGTTTGAATGGCGCCACGAGCCAAGGGTGCCATGGCAGCACCGACGTTTACACCGTTATTATAGGGAACCAGCGCAATCTTTGTATAAAAATTGCCTTGCGTTGTTGGCATCACTTGCGACACAAATTTCGCAGCAGCCGTTCTTAAACTGCCAATCGCGTTGCCCGTATTCATTGAATTTGTGTTATCCAGCACGAGCGATACTTCAAGGTTAAGCCCTGAACGTTGCACGTTGGATGTGGCTGTCACTGTCAAATCTGTCTGTCCAACAATCGACATGAACCACGTTTTCATGGCCGCCTGGCCTTGAACCTGAACAGTCGAGCTGGCAGAATCAAAATGCGCCGTATAGCTTGATAAAGCTGCGTCACCCACGTTATTGTAGTTCGCGGTGACATAGGGCTTGGAGTTTGTTGTCAAATAACTATCATCGGTGGACGTGAGCGAGGCTGCATAAAGAGCAGCCGAGTCAAGCGACGCTTGCAGCATTG
>JANXRO010000116.1 GCA_025356765.1 Hyphomicrobiales bacterium
GTGGCGTGATTGGCGATCTCACCGGCTTTGCCGCCAGCATTCTGCGTCGTGGGGTCAACTTCATTCAAATTCCGACCAGTCTCTTGGCCCAGGTCGACAGTTCCGTCGGTGGCAAGACCGGGATTAATTCCCCCTTGGGCAAAAACCTGGTTGGCGCGTTTCATCAGCCTGTCAAAGTCTTGGCCGATCTTGATGTCTTGCAGACCCTGCCCCAGCGCCAGCGCGCGGCAGGCTATGCCGAAATCGCCAAATATGGACTGCTCGGCAACCCGTCGTTCTTTGATTGGCTCGAAGCCAATGTCGGGAAAATCATGGCAGGCGATATTGAAGCCACGGCCCATGCAGTGCGCGTAAGTTGTGAAATGAAGTCCCGCATTGTGGCTGAAGATGAAACCGAAACGGGGGTTCGGGCTTTGCTCAATCTGGGCCATACATTTGGCCACGCACTGGAATCAGCCACGGGTTATTCAGACCGATTGTTGCATGGTGAAGCGGTGGCAATTGGCATGGTGCAGGCCTTTGGATTTTCCGCGCAGCTCGGGCATTGCTCAAAAGATCTCAGCGCAAAAGTGGCAGCGCATTTAAAACGCGCAGGCCTTCCTACGCACGCAAACGAAATTCCCGGCAACCTGCCGCCCGCGCATGATCTTTTGAAATTGATGTATCAAGATAAAAAAGCCGAAAGCGGAAAATTGACATTCATTCTTGCCAAAGATATTGGACAAACCTTCATCGCCAAAGGCGTTGATG
Source organism: Hyphomicrobiales bacterium (assembly GCA_025356765.1). Lineage (GTDB taxonomy): Bacteria > Pseudomonadota > Alphaproteobacteria > Rhizobiales > Aestuariivirgaceae > Aestuariivirga. Next base: position 751 of record JANXRO010000116.1, read on the forward strand.
AAAATAAAGTGCTGGAATTTTTGAACATGGATTTGGCACAGAAATGACATCCGACATTTGGATCGCCTTGGCCTCTGTTGTGGTGTTGATCTTTGTCTCAGCATTCTTCTCAGGCTCTGAAACAGGGCTTACCACAGCATCGCGCGCCAGATTAACCGAGCTTGCGCGGCGTGGATCAGGCCGGGCCGCAACTGTTTTAAAACTCACCGCCATGCCTGAGCGGTTGATTGGCGCATTGTTGCTTGGCAACAGCGTGGCCAATATCACGGCCTCTGCCGTGGCAACCGCAGCACTTGTTAAAATGTTTGGTGACACAGGCGCCGTCATTGCCTCTGCCGCAATGACAGTTTTGATTTTGATCTTTGCTGAAGTGATGCCCAAAACTTATGCCATTGCTTATCCTGATAAGGTTGCAACGGCAGTGGCACCCATCATGCGTGTTATCGTTGCGGTTTTGGGCCCGATTGTTTTGACAGTTGAGTATATTGTCAAAAAAACTTTGGCGGTTTTTGGTGTTGATACTGAAAATGTGGAGGGCATTTTATCGGCCCATGATGAATTGCGCGGTGCGATAGATCTTCATCACAACGAAGGTGAAATGGTCAAAAAAGATCGCGATATGCTGGGCGGCATTTTGGATTTGAAAGACCTTGAAGTTGCCGACATCATGGTTCACCGCACCAAGATGATCACTATTGATGCAGCAGAACCGGTCGGCGATATTGTTGAACAAGTTTTGAAAAGTGGTAAAACGCGGCTTCCTGTTTGGAAAGATGGGCCCGATAATATTATCGGCATTCTTCATGCCAAAAATCTGTTCCAGGCTCTACAAAACAGTGGCGGGGATGTCAGCAAAATCACACTCGATTCTATTCTGACAGACCCATGGTTTGTGCCCGATACTCGACCACTCACAGATCAGTTGAATGCTTTCTTAAGACGTAAAACCCATTTTGCTATTGTAGTCGATGAATATGGCGAGCTTCAGGGCTTGATTACGCTGGAAGATATTATCGAAGAAATTGTGGGCGACATTAAAGACGAGTTTGATGCCGTTTCAAACGGTGTGCGCAAACAGAAAGATGGCACTTTTATGATCGATGGATCAGTGCCGTTGCGCGATTTAAACCGTGCTTTGGATTGGCGCTTGCCTGATGAGGAAGCAACAACCCTTGCTGGTTTGGTGATCCATGAAGCCCAGATGATCCCAGAAGTGGGCCAAGCATTTAATTTTCATGGCTTTCGATTTGAAGTTCTGAAAAAACGCAAACAACAAATCACCGTGATTAAAGTGGCGCGGATTGAGCCATTAAAAATCGAGCAAGAAGACCCCGCTTAAACTTTATTCCACAATTTCGATGGCCAAGGCGTGAACCCGTGTTTTTAATTCATGGGCCAAAGCAGCGTTGATCAATCGATGTTGTGCCACCCGCGTTTTGCCCACAAATTCCGGTGCCGCAATGCGCAACCGAAAGTGGCTTTCACCAGAAGGATGTGCGCCTGCATGGCCATGGTGTTGGTTTGACTCATCTATAACCTCCAGCTTTGTGGGCTGAAATGCCGCATTTAATTTGGTCTCAAGTATTGCGCCAATTGGCCCCAGAAGATTTTGCATAATTGCCTTCGTTTAGGTTGAAAAATGTCTGCTAAACCACCATACTCTCACACCTTATGAAACTCGATTCAAAAATATTCGACAAAATCCGCATCAAGCCCGCCGCCTCGGTGAAAGCCAAGGCCGAGGCCGCTATTAAACCATGCGAATGGCCGGGCTGTGATCAGCCAGCAAAGCACAAGGCCCCCAAGGGCCGTGGCGCTGAGGGGCAGTTTTGGAATTATTGCACGGCCCACACGCAGGCCTACAATAAAACCTATAATTATTTTGATGGTATGAAAGACTCTGACCAAGCCGACTTTCGTAAAGATGCGCAAACTGGCCACAGGCCTACGTGGAAGCTTGGCCAAAGCAATTCAGCCTTTGTTGGTGCAGCGCGGCGTGATGCCAAACGCATTGATGACCCGCTGAATTTGTTGTTGAAAGAAAAAATAAAAACCAATGCCAAGCACGGTCGGGCATTGCGGCGCAATGAATTGGAAGCCTTGCAGGCTTTGGGCTTGCCTGAAGATGCAAAGCCAGAAGAAGTAAAATCCAAGTATAAAACTTTGGTCAAGCGTCTTCATCCGGATGCAAACCAAGGCAGCCGTGCCAATGAAGACGCTTTGAAGGCTGTCATCAAAGCCTATGACACGTTGCGCGATACGGGTTTTTGTTAAGCTTGCCGGAACACTTCCAACAATCTAGAAACATTTTTGAAATTTGTGAAAAGTAACAATAATGGTCCATGCCCCCGAACTGCCCGATCAACAAGCTTCTGTGTCGCAATTGTTTGGGTTTGATTCCAATATGCAAATTAACGGCTTTGCGGAACGCACAGAGCATGTGCCAGAAGTTGACCCTGATTATCTTTTTAACAAAGAAACCACCTTGGCCATTTTGGCAGGCTTTGCCTTTAATCGCCGCGTGATGATTTCGGGTTATCACGGCACGGGCAAATCCACCCATGTGGAACAGGTGGCAGCGCGCCTGAATTGGCCGTGCATTCGCATCAACTTGGATAGCCACATCAGCCGCATTGATCTCATCGGCAAAGATGCCATCGTTTTAAAAGACGGAAAGCAAATCACTGAATTTAAAGAAGGCATTTTGCCTTGGGCCTATCAGCACAATGTTGCATTGGTGTTTGATGAATATGATGCAGGCCGCCCTGATGTGATGTTTGT
>JANXRO010000120.1 GCA_025356765.1 Hyphomicrobiales bacterium
CATCCACCATTTGCCAAACTTCCTCAGGTGTTGAAATCGCACCAACCAACGGATCATGCAGCACAGCCAATTTCAGCAAATCGACATCGCCAGTGACGGCGGCCTGAACGCTCATGCGCTGAACATTCACCGAAGCCATGCAAGTGGCGGCACAGGCGAGTGGCAACTCAATGCCTTCGATCATGTTGATGCCGAAGCGATCAACATAACCAGGGCTTTCGATGATGCAATCATCCGGAAGGTTCTTGATCACGCCGCCATTCTTAACATTGAAATGCCCACGATAAGTGCGACCAGTTTCTAATGCTTCGAGAATATGAGAGGCATGCTCATCAGTTCGCTTGTAAGTTTTAAGCGATTTTCCAGCGGCTTCGAGGAACATAGGAAAATCTTGCTCAAACCAATTACGATTTTCAGTGCAATACCGAAGATAACCACCCGTTTCGCCGTGAATCCAGTCTTCAAGTGATATCCACTTGGTGATTTCGTCCGGGCGTTTGCGATACCAAGGTAGATATTCGGAAAGATGCCCGTTGCTTTCGGTGGAATAAAACCCAAACCGTTTCAACACATCTATGCGCACTTTTTCCTGATCAGAAAATTGCGGATGCTTTTCGAATGCCGCAACTAATTCATCTTTACCGATGTTGCGGCCCTGATGATTGAGCCCGATGTACCAAGTCTGATGATTGATCCCGGAGCAAATAATATCCAGCTCTTCGTGGTTGGCAATACCAAGTGCTTTGGCAATTTGCCGCCAACCATTCTGCACACCGTGACAAAGACCAACAGTGTTTACTTTGCCGTGATCAAGGCAGGCCCACGTGTTCATCGCCATCGGATTAGCGTAGTTTAGATGCAGCAAATCGCTGTGCGCCACTTCGCGCATATCTTTGCAAAAATCTAACATCGCCGGCATGGTGCGTTGGCCATACATAATACCGCCTGCACAAATCGTGTCGCCAACACATTGGTCAATGCCATATTTGAGCGGGATGTTCACATCCCCCGCATAAGCCTCAAGCCCGCCGATACGAACACAGTTCATCACATATTTTGCGCCATCAAAAGCACGGCGCCGATCCGTTGTGGCAGTGATTTTGGTTGGCAAGTTATTGGTGGCAACAAGTCGCTCAATAATCTGCTTGGCCATATCCAAATTATGAGGATTGTTATCTGTGAGTGCGATTTCAACTTCCGCAAATTCAGGCACACAGAGAATGTCGCTCACCAATTTCTTGGTAAAGCCGATAGAACCAGCGCCAATGATAGCAATTTTGAATGACATAATATTCTCCTACAGTGACTGTAAAAATTCTCGGTGGCCCATCGCCCGTGGCGCGGCGGCTTGATATTCATGGGTAAGGCTATCTGCCGCTGCCCTGCCCTTGTTTTTTAAATCCGAATGCCCATCCAAAAATTTCCTCGCAACGTCGCTATTCAGAAGTCCCAATCCATCCAAAACAGGATAGTGAAGCTGCTGCTCGGTGTGGGCAAAGCCGCCTGGCAGAGGCATAAAATCTTCATACCCAGGCATCTTGGCTTTCCACATTTCCAGCCGCGCCTTGGTGGCGGGTGAAATATAATCTTCCGCAACCGCTGTCCAAAATGGCGTATCTCGCCGCTCACTCACATAATGCAGATTGATAAAATCTCTAAAATCATCGACTTGGCGCGCGGCAAAATCGTTGTAAGCACCATGGCCATCCAGCGCTTTAAGATGATATGAGGTGAACACCAGCATCTGCACAATGGTTCCATGGATCGACGTTGCTTCAAGCGGTTCTAAAAAGCTTGAAGCCAAGCCAACCGAAAGACAATTTCCAATCCACGCTTCGCGCTGGCGTCCTGCATCAATCTTTATATCATTGCGCGGTTCAATCTTGCGCCCCAAAACAGTTTCAATTTCATCCTTGGCTTGATCAGGCGTGGTAAACGCATCTGAATAAACATAGCCACAGCCAATGCGCGCCTGTGTGGGGATCATCCACAACCAGCCACAGCTTTGCGCCCAAGCCATGGTGAAGGGTGAAAGCTCTTCACCCTCTTTAATATCCAGCCAGAACGGCATGGCACGGTTGAGCGGCAACACACTGCCATACGAAACCCATTCACCACCCATCACACCGCTGATCAAGGCGCGTCGAAATCCCGTGCAATCAATAAAAAAGTCGCCTTCAATATTACCCACATCGCCGATCAATGCTGTAATGTTTCCAGTGAGGGCATCACGCTTGGCCCCGGAAATCTGCGCATCGATAATGTCGACACCCTTGGCTTTGCGCCGCAAATATTGTCCGGCCAGCGCCTGATCAAAATGATAGGCATGGTGAAATGGCCCCAGCGGCACCAACCCACCATCGGCCTTGCGGGCAAAAGGCGCTTTCTGTTGGTCAAGCAGATAGGCAAATAAATGCGTATCCGCCAAGCGCCTGCCCGCTGCACAAGAAAAGATGTCGATATAACTTTGCGGAACCGAGCCAGCTGGTTCAACCACCAAATGCGGGTCGTCAATCGGCCCATCATAATGATAGCCCAAGCGCCGCCAATCCTTGTGGCGAATTCCAAATTTTACCGTGGCCTGCGTTTCGCGCAAGAACTCAAACTCATCAAAGCCGAAATGTTTCAACATCTGGCGAAACACTGCCGTGGTACCTTCCCCCACACCAATTGTTGGTATCTTGGAAGACTCCACAACCGTAACTGTCGCGTTCAGTTTCTGTTTCGCAATCGCCTCTTGCAACATCAACGCGCAAAGCCAACCCGCCGTTCCTCCACCCACAATAACAAAACGGCGGGCAACATCATTCATTATTCGGCGGCCTTCAGCGGTCTATGAACGCGGGCAAATTCCGGCAGCCAAGTGCCATGTGCTGCCAATAGATCATCCACCAAATCCCAAATTTGCTGCAAATCGAGTTCAGCAGCAGTATGCGGGTCCATCATCGCAGCATGATAGATATGTTCGCGATTTTCGGTCATCAAGGCGCGCACCGTGAGTTCTTGAACATTGATGTTGGTGCGCATCAAAGCCGTAAGCTGTGGTGGCAATTCACCCACAAATGTTGGTTGAATGCCACGATCATCAACAAGGCACGGAACTTCCGCCGCACAATCAATGGGCAGCGAAGTGATGCATCCATTGTTGCGCTGGTTTCCATAAATCACCGAAGGCTCACCTGTCCAAACTGAATTGATGATGGACGAGGCATATTCGCGGCTGGCCGCAACTTCAATTTTTTCAGCACTGGCATAATCACTCGACTGTTGTTTCCAGCGTGCAATTTGTTCCACACAGCGCTTGGGATATTCATCCAGCGGAATGCCAAATTTCTCAATCAAATCTTCGCGGCCCTCTTTAATAAAATAGGGCGTGTATTCAGCAAAGTGCTCTGAACTTTCTGTCACAAAAAAGCCCAGCCGCTTCAACATTTCATAGCGCACCAAATTTGGGCAACGCGGGTTCCAAGATGATGACACATTGGGAAAACGGCCCTCGGCATAGCCCTGATGCAAAGCGGGATATAAATCCTTATAGCTTCCGTCTTTCTGGCGATGTTCGAACTGCAGATAGAACGCCATATGATTAATGCCGGCGGCCCTATAACGAATGTCTTCAATCGGAATATCAAGATCATTGGCCAGTTCTTCGGCAGTGCCTTGCACAGAATGGCACAACCCAACTTGCTTGATCTTCGGGAATTTTGCCGAAATCGCCCAAGTGTTAATCGCCATCGGATTCACATATTGAAGCAAAATGGCATCAGGGCAAAGTTCCATCATATCAGCGCAAACTTTCCACAAATGTGGCACCGTGCGAAGCCCGCGCATAATGCCGCCAACGCCCAATGTGTCTGCAATCGTTTGGCGCAGGTTGTATTTCTTGGGCACTTCAAAATCAGTCACTGTACAAGGCTCGTAGCCACCAATCTGAAAAGCCACGATGACGAAATTCGCCCCCTCTAAAGCCTTGCGCTGGTTGAGATGTGTCTCAAGCTTGGCCTTCACATCCAAAGTGGAAATAATTTTGCCAGCAACAATCGCTGACTCTTTTAAACGCTCTGGGTTTGGATCCATCAAAGCAATCGTTGCGCCGCTTGTTGCCTTGCGTTGCAAAATATCGCCAATAATATTCTTCATAAAAACAGTAGAGCCAGCGCCGATAAAGGCAATGCGTGGGTTAGCAGTCATGATAATCTCCTAAGCAGCAATTTCAAATGCGGCACGAACCAGCCGTTTGGTATATTCAGTTTGTGGATTGGTCAGCACGTCGGCAACAGGCCCCTGCTCTACAATTTTTCCGTTCTGCATCACAATTACGCGGTGACACAAAGCCCGCACCACTTTCAGGTCGTGGCTGATGAACAAATATGAAAGCCCACGCTCGCGCTGAAGCTTGCGAAGCAATTCAATAATTTGCGCCTGCACCGAAAGATCAAGCGCAGACGTTGGCTCATCCAACAGAATAAATTCAGGCTCCAGCGCAATGGCCCGTGCAATGGCGATGCGTTGGCGCTGGCCGCCAGAAAATTCATGCGGGAACCGTGAGAGAATGTTGGTGGGCATTCCGGCATCTTCCAATGCCTGCTGCACACGTTGCAACCGCTCAGCGGCGTTGCCACCAAGCTGGTTCACAATCATCCCCTCTTCAATAATCTGACCCACATTCATGCGCGGATTCATTGAGGAAAATGGATCTTGAAAAACAATCTGCATACGTGAACGGAAGGGCCGAAGTTGGTCGCGGTTAAGGCCATCAATTCGGTTGCCATCAAAAACAATTTCGCCACTTTGCGGGTTCAACAGGCGAATAAGCGCTTGACCAAATGTTGTTTTGCCAGAGCCAGACTCACCCACCAATCCAAGTGTCTCGCCTTTTTTTAGATCCAGGCTCAAACCATCAACAGCATGAAGATCAGTATAGGTTGCGTTAAACATCCCTCCGCGTTTTAACGTATAAGTTACGCGAACATCTTTTCCTGAAAGGATCGTTGGTGGGCTGCCCTCCAAAGGCTTGGCCACGCCTCTAGGATCAGATGCCAACAGGCGCTTGGTATAGGGGTGTTGTGGATTGGCAAAAAGTGCCGCCGTTGTATTGTGCTCTTTCACTTCACCATGCTGCATTACATACACGCGGTCTGCAAACTGCCTCACCACTGTCAAATCATGTGTGATCAAAATAACTGCCATGCCATATTTGGTTTTCAAATCTTTTATAAGATTTAAAATCTGTGCTTGCACAGTAACGTCCAGAGCCGTTGTAGGCTCGTCGGCAATTAAAATATCTGGGCGATTGGCAAGTGCCATGGCAATCATCACACGCTGGCGCTGCCCGCCAGAGAGTTGATGTGGATATTGTTTCATGCGTGCTTCCGGATCTGGAATTTGCACTTCTTCGAGAAGTGATAAAACCTTGGCCATCGCTTCAGCCCGCGACATCTTATTATGAATGTGCAGAACTTCAGCAATCTGCGCGCCCACAGTATAGACTGGATTGAGCGACGTCATTGGTTCTTGAAAAATCATTGAAACGCGAGAGCCGCGCAATTTGCGCATTTCACGTTCAGGAAGCGTCAGAACCTCTTGTCCACTCATCATAATTGATGAGCTTTTACCCATCGAAGCCCGCCTCGATAACAGCCGCATGATGGCCCGCGCGGTTACAGACTTGCCCGAGCCAGACTCGCCCACAATTGCAATGGTCTCGCCTTTGCACAAGACAAAGGAAACATCTTTCACCGCATCAACAACGCCGCCCTCGACCTTGAAGGAAACGGCAACTTTACGCGCATCAAGAATGATTTCATTGTTATTTTTATAATCCATGGTCATCTCAATAAGGATCAATGGCGTCGCGCAAGCCATCGCCCAAAGCGTTAAACGAAAATACAGTCAGCAGTACGAATGCAACGGGCGAAAGGATCCACGGATAGGAGCCCAAAACAGAGAAATTTCCGCAATCTTGCAGCATCATGCCCCAAGAAATCAGTGGCGGTTTTACAGCAAAACCGAGAAAGCCGAGGAACGATTCAACCAAAACAATTTGCGGAATCCATGTGGTGACTGACACAATCACGTGGCTTATAATATTGGGCAAAATGTGCCGCAAAATAATCCGCCGGTCGCTGGCGCCAACGGCTTGAGCGGCGCGCACATATTCAATGCGAGCCAGCGCCAAAGTTTTGCCGCGCACCTCGCGTGAAAGTTGCGCCCAATTCAATGCCGCTATGGCAAGAACAACAAATGTGAGGAACACGCCGCTGGGTGCTGTAGCAGGGATCAGTGCCGCCAAGGCCAGATAAAGTGGCAAGGTTGGCAGTGCAAAAAAGATGTCAACCACCCGCTGTGTCCACGCATCAACTCGTCCACCAAGATAGCCAGACGTAAGCCCCACCAATGTGCCCAAGATTGTCATAAAAGTCACTGTGACCAATGCCACCGTCAATGAGATGCGAGAGCCGACAAGCCCACGCGAAAAAATATCTCGGCCAAATTTGTCGGTGCCCAAAATGTGGAAGGGCTGGTCGTCATCGGTGCCAAACAAATGGGTTGTTGATGGAAAAATCCCCAACACATTGTAATCATAACCAGAGACTAAAAACTTGATCGGACGCGGATTGTCATAATCTGGCCCGTTGATCGGTTGAAAAGTCACCGGGTCCAATTGCCCCGATTCCGTCACCGCAAAGGTTTGCGGCCGAAGCGTAAAGCCATCTTTGCCGAAAAAGCTAATGGGGTCTGGCGGGGCAAAAGCCAGCGTAGGTTCTTTCGGATCAGAGGGTGCAAAAAAATCTGCAAAAATGGCGGTCAGCAAAAGCATTGTCACCAACGTCAAGCCAATCATGCCCATGACCGAGCGGCGGAATTTGCGCCACACCAAAATAAGATAGCCATCGTTTTTGGCAAAACGCGCAGAAGTTGGAGCAACGTCCAGATAGGCCGCGTCTTCCTGTTTAACCATGGGGGCAAAAAGATCAGCGCTCATTGGTGATCTCCCAACCGTACACGCGGATCGAGCCAAGCCAACAGTAAATCAGATATAATGCTGCCGAAGATTTGAACAATACCCAGCATCAACATTAAAGTTGCTGTCACCAACACGTCGCCAATGCCCATGGAAAGCACGATAGCCACACCAATTGTTGGGATGCCGAAAATAACCGAAGTTTCAATCTCACCCTCAATCAGATAGCGCATCACAGCACTTTGATAGGCAGCCAGCGGATGCAGCGCATTGGGAACTGCGTGTTTCAAAATCGTTGCGCCATAGCTCAATCCCTTGGCGCGGGCAGTCTCAACATATTGTTGGTTCAAAGTATCCAGCAAATTGCCGCGCATCATGCGCATGTTGTAGGAAATTCCGTTTAAAACACCCACGAGAATGATCGGCCAAACATGCAAGATGAGATTCCAAAATTTGCCGAACGACATGGGCTGATAGCTCCAATAGCTCGAATAGAAACTGCCTAATTCCTGCACCCCCATTTTGAATGCTAGAAAATAAATCAGCACGAGGGCAAAAAGGAATTTCGGAGTGGAAATGCCCAAAAATCCGATAAAGGAAATGAAAGTATCAACCCAAGTATATTGCTTCACCGCAGCGATGATGCCCAGAGTTACGCCGATCAATGTGCCAAGGATGTGCACCGTGAACACCAAGGCGAGACTAGGCGGAAGACGCTGGGCTATCACCTGCGAGATAGGCTCATTGAAGAAATAGCTTGTGCCGAAGTTTCCGGTCAGAACATCACGCATCCAGCGAAAATATTGAATGACCAACGGATCGTTCAGCCCATGATCAATACGGAATTGCGCGGCTGCCGCATCGGCAATGGCATTCGACGCATGTCCCTGGGTTTTCAGCATCGAGGCAACATAATCTGCATAATCGCCGGGTGTGGAATGGATGATGACAAAGGTAATCACCGTCATAATGAACAACACGGGTATCGCAGCCAGAAGTCGATATGCAAGAAAGCGGAGCATGAAAATTTAAACCCAATTCAATCCAATAATTCCGTCATGCCAGCCAAACTAGCATCCCGCTTAAGGGAATAGCAGGACCCCGGCCAGCGCCGGGGCGACGAATTATTGGGACAACGAGTTAAATAGGGGCAGACTGTTAAGCCTGCCCCAGTTGCGTATTATTTCACCAAGCCTTCGCCGGGCGCAGAACCGGGTTTGCCGGGCAAGGTGTCGGCGAACAACTCGTTCTTCGATTGCTTGTCCTTTGGAACATACACCCGTTCGCGGATGATGTTATCTTCGGCCCAGTTATACATAAAGATTGGAGCGCCAGGTGCCACGTTGGCAAAGCGCTTGTTGATCAACAGAGCACCAGGATAAACCGTCAGGCCCGCCTTATAGACGTTCTCTGTCGAGGTTTTCTGATATTCTTTCATCAAGGCAATGCGGTCCTTTGCGTCTTTGGCTCCGATGAACTTGTTGACGATATCAACAAGTTTTTTCTCAAAGTCCATCAGGTCCACTTTGCCATCAGCGCCGGCCTTGTGGAAATCAGTGGTGTTCGGGCCGATGGGTGCCAAGTGATCGGTGTTTTGAACGGCAGTGATCATTTCTGATGCCTGACGCAAAACTTCCCAATCATACTTGCCAGCGTCACGCGCCGCATCATGGTCTTTGCCGGAAAGCAGCTTGGGGATAACCCGAATGCCAGCTTTTTCACCCATGGCCACAACGCCTTCTATCAGTGATTTATCAGACTGATAATCGGCATTGCCCAATACAGTAACTTCCACGTTCTTGCCGCCGTTTACAGCTTTCGGGAAGTTGACGATACCATCGCCATCTGTATCTTTCAGGCCAGCGGCTGCAAGTTCAGCTTTGGCCGCATTGACGCTGAAGGGATAATAGACGGTAGAGGCCTTGTCATAGAAGCTGGTGCCAGGATAGAGGCCGCCAGGATAAATGGCAGTGAAGGGACCCTTCACCAAAGATTCACCCAAGCGCTGACGATCGAGCATCGAGGTTACAGCTTTGCGGAAATGCAAATCGCGGTTCAAATTGTGAACAGCAACGCTGTTGGCATCGGTGTCGCCCCAGCCATTGGCTGAATAGTTGAACTCCAAGGCATAGCCGATGGTGCGTTGGCCAAATTCCAACCGCGCAGGCGCTTTTGGATCGGCCGACTTCTTCAAGCTTTCAACAAAATTTTCAGCTTGCTCGAGGTTCGAAAAATCGCCTGACCCTGCGATGGTTTGCACATCGCGATCGCCCCATGTGGAAAGGCGATATTGCATTTCGTTGAGGTATGGCAGCTGGTTGCCCTTCTCATCCACTTTCCAATAATAAGGATTGCGGCGCAGAACCACGATATTATCTGGTTTATAGTCCACTTCCACCCAGGCGCCCATCGTTGGCATATTGCTATAAGTTGGAGGGAAAGCGTTCTTATATTGATCATAGGTGTTCTTGGAGTTTGATGGATGCTGTGGTGCCAAGATGTGCGCTGGGCCAGGACAGAATGTGCCGTAAGCCATGGCGTAAAGAACTTGGGTTGGAAAAGCGGTCTTGAACGTCCACTTAATCGTGTTGGCATCAACCTTTTCAAGTTTTGTGCCTTCGCCAAACGTGCCGGGGTTAGCACCATTCAACGGGTGAACATTGGTGTCGAGGACGTTCTTTTCCCAATAGAACATTGCGTCATCGGCCGAGAAAGGCTCGCCGTCTGACCACTTGGCACCTTCAATTAAATGCATCGTAAGTTGCATGCCATCTTTCGACCATTCCCAGCTTTTGGCAAGGTTTGGCAAGGGCTGCAGTTCTTCGGCCTTCACTTGGAAAAGTGGGCCAGTGCGTGTCAAACATTCAGAAAGGCCAATATCAATGCCGCCCCAGCCTTGGCTTTGACCAGCGGAATAATTCCAGCCGTCAGGACGGCCACCAATAACGTGGCGCATCACATCGCCATAAACACCAACGCCATCTTTCATATTGCCGGTTTTGTAAACCATCGGCTCTTTCGGCAAGCGATCTTTAAGTGGTGGCAGCTTGCCAGCTTTTTCCAAAGCAGCCACAAAATCTGGCTGGTGATATTCACCCAAAGCTTTGTATGTTAAAATATCGCCAACGCCTACAAGGGTCACTTTACCTTGAGCATCAAATTTCGGTGCATCGGGCAATTTACCGGGCACAGCACCATCTGCCATCGCAGCGGTCGCTGAAACGCCCGTCAGCAATATGGCGGCCAAAAGGCTCGTCATTGTCTTCATATCATCGTCCTCCCAAAACTCTTTATTGGCGAGAGTAAGCCCCCCGCAAGTTAAGGTTGATGCAAAACCCCTCTTGCGGCAATCCCGATTCACAAATAAGAATTCCGAGATTTGAAGATTTATTGGAGCTCGGATGATGGAAACCAAAAACCCTAAGCCCGAGGCAAATGTTACCGATAACGCCAGCGAACGACGGTTTTACGCACGCTCAAAAGCATTTGGCCGCCTTGGAATGCGCATTTTCAAACCTAAGTTAATGCCAGAGCCACATTGGCATGGCCACATCGAGGTCAATTTCATCCGTAACGCAAGCATGGTTTATCTCGTCGATGGCGCACCAATTACAATTGAGCCTGATCAGCTGATCATTTTTTGGGCCAATGTCCCCCATCAATTGGTTGCGATCGAACCAAACTCATCTGAGCCACCTGAACTTTGCAACATTTATCTGCCACTCGATATTTTTCTATTGATGCCGCATCTTCCCAATATTCAAATTGCCCTGATCAATGGTGCCATGATCGCCTGCCCCAAACAGCTCTGTGGCCATGAACAACTTCTGCGGTGGTATGAAGATTATCGTAGCGCCAATTCTGAGCGCGTCGACATTATGAAGATGGAGATCAATGCATTGTTCAGGCGCGTGGCCCTTCAAGACACAGCCTATTTGCGCGCACCTTGGCTGGCCAAACCTGCCCCGCACAACCTCTCTTCATCGCATATTCGGCATGTTGTTGCCATTGTCCGCCACGTGCTTGAAAATCTTGAAAAACCCTTGAATAATGCCGATGTCACCGCCGTCATCGGTCTTCACCCCAATTATGCTTTGAGTATTTTCAAACGTGTGATGAACTTGCCCCTCAAGCAATTTATCCTGCGTATGCGCCTGTTGCGCGCGCGCGGCATGTTGCTGGAAAGCGATGCCGCTATAACCACAATTGCCATGCAAAGCGGCTTTGGGTCCACCAGCCAATTTTATGCACATTTTTCCGCGGCCTATGGCATTTCGCCAAACCAACTGCGCGAGAGATATTTAGGCAAATGAACGAAATATTTTGGCTGGTTGGTGGCAGAGCAACACGCAACACATGCCTGTGGGTGTAAACTTTGGGGTGATCTCAAGAACGATGGCAAAGAGGACCACCATGTCACGCGCGACTCATTCGATTGATCCCAATCGTGTTGAAGCCAGCCCGCCATTAGGCACTGCTGTGCCACGCGCGCAGTGTAAGCCCTAAAAAAATGATTGCGACACTTGAGACAGTTCGATCAATTGCGGCAACGCTTGCGCAATAAATAGATCTTCAAAATTCGATCGCCATTTCCAGCCACTCGGTTACTGCCGCAGTAACTGAGGTGGCTTGCTCCAAAGTTGCCATGTGCCCAGCACCGGTGATTTTGCGCAACACACCACGTGAAACCAATTCTGCCATTTGCGCATGATAGAGTGGCGGGCAAAGTGCATCTTCTTCACCACAAAGCAAAAGCGTGGGCCCGTGATAGTTGCGCAAAATGTCGGTGTGGTCGGCGCGGTCGCGCAGGGCAATGGATTGGGCAATAAATATTGTATCGCCAAGTTCAAGTGCCATAGTGATCAAAAGGTCGAGCAGCGCCCGATTTTTCCGATTGCCTTTGGCAAGATAGATAGGTTTCATTTCGGTCGTAATAACTTGGCGCAACTTACCCGCCTTCACATCTTCAATTTGGCGATTGCGTATGGCAAACCGCGAAGGTGCATCGGCTAGGTGATTTGTATCAAGCAATGCAAGCCTATTGACGCGGTGAGGCGCAAGGCCAACCAGGCTCATTGCAACGATGCCACCCATGGAAAGTCCCATAAGATTAAATGTTGGGGCTTTGATCTCTCCCAATATGCGCCGCGCCATTCCTTCTATGGAAGCGGGCCAATCAAGGCGGGGCACAATAATTTCAAATTCATTTTCAAACGCCAAGATTTGTGGAGCAAACAAGCGCTCATCACACATCATGCCCGGCAACATGACTAATGTCTCTTTTGCCATCGCGTTATGTGCGATTGGCCGCCAAGCGAGCGCCGTCAGACAGAGCTTTCAATTTGGCAAAACAAATCTCAGGATCGACTGCGCCAAAACCGGCAAAAGTGCCAAAGCCACAATCAGACCCTGCAATTACGCGGTCCTTGCCGACGATGGCGGTGAATTTTTCAAGCCGTTGCGCCACCAGCTCAGGATGTTCAACAAAGTTGGTGGTTGTATCAACCACACCGGGAACAAGAATGCGATCCTCAGGAATATCGCGCTTACGATCCCGAAATGTTGTCCACTCATGGCCATGGCGCGGGTTGGACGTTTCAAACAGCATATAGCGCGCTTTCACTTTCATGAATGTGTTTAAAACTTTGGCCATATCAATATCGCAAACATGGGGCCCTTCGTAATTGCCCCAACAGATGTGAACGCGCACCTTTTCTTGTGGAACATCTGCCAAAGCATAATTCAAAGCTTCAACATGCATGTCGGCAATTTTAACAAACTCATCATCAGAAAGTTCTGTGAACAACATGTGGCGCGATAATGCGAGGTCTGGGCAATCAACTTGCAAATCCAAACCAGAATCTGTGATCGTTTTATATTCTTCACGCATAGCTTCAGCCAGCGCCGCCAAATATTTTTCGCGCGTGGCATAATGTGCATTTTGTAAAAACAACGAAATCACGCCTGGCGACGCCGCATTCATAAAGCCACTTTCTGCACCGTGTTTTTTCATCGCAGCTTTGAGATTGATTATGTCTTTTTGCAGCTCACCCTGCCCGCGTGATTTCACATCACCCGTGCACATTGGTCGGGCATAGGTTGGTGTTCCACCGTCTTGCGAAAGCCGCTGCATGAAACTTGGAAACAATTTGAGATCGGCTGGGGCATTGCGCGGGCTGTCACCGGAAAAGCCCGTGTAGCGATCTTTCACATATGTGGCATATGAAATTTTCGAAGTTTCACCATCAGAAACAATGGAAACACCAGCTTTAACTTGCTTTAGAACTGTTTCGTCGACAGCAGAGGCCATTGCGTCATCAAAAGCCGTTTGATCGAATAATTCTCCCCGCTCTCGAGCAAAGAGAAAATCGACGATGTTTTGGGAGCGCGGCAAAGACCCCACATGAGTCACTAATATTTTGGACATGCGCAATTCCTCAGTTTGGTTTCCAACTCGGGCCCGCAACATCATCAGTGTTGCGAATACGATAGAGCGAGGCTTCACCCGTCATCGATGGAAAAATCGCGTGGGCAAGACCCGGTGGAACAGCGCAAGTATCGCCCGGCGCCAGAACTTTTTCGTGGTTTGCCCATTGAAGTTTCCAATGACCGCGCATCACCATTAAAATCTCGTGGCGCTTGGTGGAATATGCAGCCTCAGGAATTGAGCCGCGCTGAATCAAATCAATTTCAAAACCCGGCTTATCACGCAAAAGCGCATCAGGCCCAATCACTTTGCAGGGCGCATTTGTGGCCAGCGCCATCATATCCCAATACCGGCCGACATGGCTTGGAACCATTGCGGAAACAGGAAGCTCGGGAAACGCTTTTAACTCTTCATCATTAAGCAAAGGCATGGGCGGCACACCTTCAGGAAGGTGCTTGCCCTTTTTTGAATCGTATAGCTTTCCATTCTTGCCAAGGATCAGTCCATAATTCTTGGCATCCTCAATAACCTGTGGCGCCCAGATAACTCCACCACCCGCATCATCACCTCCGAGCACGGCCATGATCATGCCGTAGTCTGTGCCTATATTTTCAAAGGCACGAAAAATCCCCGTGGGTAAATTGATGATGTCGCCTTCTTCCAAAACCACTTCGCCAGCCTTGCCCCAACGCCCCCAGAAGAAGCGCCACCTTCCGCTGCGCACAAAAAAAACTTCAGCCGTGCGGTGGGAATGCAATGAATTACGGCACTTGGGCGGCTGGCCGGCAGCACCAATATTGAAACTTGGCGTTTCTTGAATATGCACATGTTGGTCTGATGCTTCAGAAACCCCTCCCCCAATAATGGTGAAGTTTTCCTTTTGATCAGAACCCGGTGTATGGGCATCGATGAAGGCTGTTTTGCAGGGTCGCAAATCGCCATAGCGAACAATACGGGCTTCCATCTGTTCAGGTGTCATTTGTTAAATCTCCCATTCAACCGGCGGTCCAGCCGCCATCAATCATCAAAGCCGATCCCGTAATCATGGCCGCAGCATCGCTTGCTAAAAATACAACGGCCCCCATAATGTCTTCCACCTCACCAACGCGCAGCAGTTTGATTTTGGATTTGATCCACGCCAGCCGTTCTGGATTGGAAAAAGTAGCCTCTGTCATTGGGGTTCGAATAAACGTTGGGCAAATCGTATTCACGCGAATGGCGTGCGGGCCCCACTCAATTGCCATGGCTTTGGTCATGCCTTCCACAGCATGTTTTGAGGCCGCATAAACAGTGCGATCAACGCCGCCCACATGGCCCATTTGCGATGACATGGTGATGATTGAACCACCTTTGCCGCCTTCCATCATCTTTCGCGCCGCTTCGCGCGCTGAAAAATGTGCGGCTTTCCAATTTATCGCCATTACAGAGTCAAAATCTGTTTCAGTTGTATCCAGTGCTGAAGAATGACGCGCAAAGCCTGCCGAGTTCACATAAATGTCAAGCGCATCAAATGCAGAAATAGCTTTGGTAACAGCCTTCACATCAGTGATATCAAGTTGAAGCGCTTCAGCAGAATATCCTTGACCCTTGAAAGCGGAAACCACCTGGTCGAGCTTTTCATGGCCGCGTGCCGCACACACAATATGTGCGCCCGCTTCCGCCAGAGCAACCGCACAGCCCAATCCAATGCCGGATGACGCGCCCACAACAAGTGCAAAGCGACCATCAAGACGAAATGAGGGTGTGCGCGGCAATTTCATTTTGCGGCCTCGCCATAAGGCACATTTTTTCCGCCATAACGGCGCAGACGCACATTGGCTTGCTCGGCATGGCCCACAAACCCTTCAAGCATGCAAAGCCTTGAACAATGCTCGCCAATCAGGGTTGACGCTTCATCGGTCAAAACACGTTGGTAGCTGTGCGTTTTGATAAATTTACCAACCCACAACCCGCCAGTATATCGTCCCGCGCGCTTGGTCGGCAAAGTATGATTAGTACCAATCACTTTGTCACCGTAAGCAACATTGGTGCGAGGCCCCAGAAAAAGTGCACCATAATTTGTCATATTTTGCAAAAACCAATCATCGCGATTGGTCATCACCTGCACATGTTCAAATGCCATGGCGTTGGCCTGTTCTAACATTTCGTCATAGCTATCGCACAGGATCACTTCGCCATAATCAGCCCACGCAACCCGCGCGATGCCCGCTGTTGGCAATATGGTGAGAAGCCTCTCAATTTCAGCCATGGTTGCACGCGCAAGTTTTTCAGAAGTTGTGATGAGTACTGCCGGTGAAGTTGGTCCATGCTCTGCTTGCCCTAATAAATCTGTAGCACAGATTTCTGCGTCAACAGTATCGTCGGCAATCACCATTGTTTCCGTAGGGCCAGCAAACAAGTCAATTCCAACGCGGCCATAAAGCTGGCGCTTGGCCTCAGCGACAAACGCATTGCCGGGGCCAACCAGCATATCAACAGGTGCAATCTGTTCAGTGCCCAGCGCCATTGCACCAACGGATTGGATGCCGCCTAAGCAGTAAATTTCGTCTGCTCCGGCCATATGCATAGCTGCAACAATTGCGGGATGTGGCTTTCCTCCCATCGGAGGCGCTGAAGCAATCACCCGTTTCACACCGGCAACTTTCGCTGTGACAACGCTCATATGAGCAGAAGCCACCATCGGATATTTGCCGCCAGGCACATAGCATCCAACCGAGTTCACCGGAATATTACGGTGGCCCAAAATGACACCTGGCAATGTTTCCACTTCAATGTCGCGCAGCGCTGCTTTTTGGTGCTGGGCAAAGTTTCGCACTTGCGTCTGGGCAAAACGAATATCGTCCAAATCACGCTTTGTAACCTGCGACAACGCAGCTTCAATATCGACATCGTTCAGCCTGAATGTTGCAGGCGCATAATTATCAAATTGCTGCGATAGTTCGCGCACTGCGGCATCGCCGCGTGCAGCAATGTCTGCCAGAATTGACTCAACTTTCGCTTTGACACCGACATCATCATCGGCGCGCTCTTTGACAGATTTTGTTGTCTTTAAATGTCGGATCATGGCGCTTCAATCCTTTGACCAGTTTGATGATCAAACAGATGACAAATCTTTGATTTTATGCGGATCGCGATATTATCGCCTATGTTGGCTCGAAACTCCTTCGGCGCACGCACCGTCGCAAAGCCGCCACCAGCGCGGATTGTTACCAAAGTAACATCTCCCAAAAGCTCGAC